>JACDNV010000004.1 GCA_017656425.1 Candidatus Neomarinimicrobiota bacterium
GATTGGGGGTACCTTTCTTATTTTTATTCAAAATTTCAACAGAAAATTTAACAGATCCCAGTTGTGTTCTTATCTATAGCCACAAGTATCATATGAGACCTGTAATCATCCGGGTTCAAAAAATACACATCACCTGTAGCTACCATCTCCAGTTTATACTTCATGGAAAGAGCCTGCGCTTTTCTTTCCTCGATACCACATCTTAGCTCAACAAAAAGATTCGTTTTTGGAATTACGTTAATAAGTCTTTCTATCACTCTTTCTTGATACGCGAGTACGAACAAACCCTCTCCATACCTTTCAAGCAACCGAGCAATATTCCCATTTGCATCATAATGCACTTCCGTAAGAAGCCTGCACAAATTCTCATAACCCTGTTGGTTCTCCACAAGCAGCACAACCTCATCTGTATTATCCATAATAACATTTGAACCAGCAATCGGATTTATACACTCATCTTTAGCACGCTGAACAAAGTGTATAAAACCCCATATTCCATTTACTTCCGTAAGAGCAAGATGAGTTTGACAAAACTCCTTTGCCCGTGCAATAAGTTCACTGGGTGAAGCAGTCCCCCTCATTTTGGAATAGGTAGAGTGAACATTAAGATGAGTAAACATATTCTACTTCCTTGCCCAAATCTTCAACCATACATTTCAGATGACTTTGTTTGGAAAACTTTAAGCTCAGAAGCTCTGAAAATTGCTGAAAAACCGTATTTGTTTCTTATCCTGTCAACAACTATTGAAAGATTCCTATCCTTTTCAGGAAAAAAAATATTGAGCTGTCCCACATAGGGGGCAAAATCCCATGCATCTATTAGAATAGACCTTATTCGATTTCGCCGATAATTTGCTCTGTGAAACAAGTCAATGCATACAGATATTACATAGCTATCAGAATTTGACAAAAGCCTCCCTTTCTTCATCCCCTTAAAGCCATCAGAATAGTGAACCTCAACCTTTACACTGCGGGCAATCTGTTTCCTAATTCGGAGCTGATATGCTACTTGTTCAGCTATACCTATGAATGCTGTCATCACACTATCTTCGTCGTTGGTATCTTCAGTTAGAACAGTCTGTTCCACTATATGCTCTTTTAAAGTCGGAGGTTTAACTGCAGAATTATCCTTACCATGGGACTCCATATAAAGCTTTCTGGAATAATTACGAAAGATAGCTTCAGAGGTCTGTCTGTCCTCTGTTATCTCCTGGATATTCTTTACTTTCTTAAGCAATAGGAAGCTTACTATTTTTTTTACATCGGGTAGAGAAACCGTGGGCAAGAAGCTGGATGCAAGAGGACTGAGAAATAGGGGTTCTTTTCCCTCCTCCACAAGATAGACATTCTCTGGTACTACAGCTGTAGAGATACAACTTACCAACTTATTTGTGCTTATCCTTATACGGCTGGACAGATTTACCTTTTCTAAAAGAGTTTTAGAAATAAGACAACCTGCGTCTACCGAACTTTTGTATATCCCATCCATTCCTGTCATGTCCACAAAAAATTGCCCATAGGAAAGTGGCTCTATTACAGGAGAGAAAGGTTTTATCATTCTGTAGATATATTCATGAATCTGAGCATACAAAGAGCGATTGAAGGGAAGAAAAATCACTCCCCTTGCAATTTTCTTTGCTGTTAATACTTTCAGTCCTGGTCTTATTCCTTCTTCCTCCGCCTCCGGAGAAGCAGACACAACGGTACCATTCTGAGCGTTTGATGAAATAATGGCTATTGGCTTTTTACGTAGCCTTGCATCCAGCATTCTCTCTACCTGAATGCTAAAGTCTTTAACTCTTATATGAAATATCGAACGTTTCATTTTTCATTTATATTTTCTAAAGACAAAAAGTACTACCCCAATTATTCTGAAATCATCTTCCGGTGCTACTTTTATAATACTGTAAGCAGGATTCCTAGGATGTAGCTCTACCCCGTCTTTACTTGGATAATATCTTTTTAACGTAGCTTCTCCATTTATGAAAGCTACAACCGTCTGTCCTGGATATGCCGTGGCTCTTTTTCTTACAATGATAAAATCCCCGTCTTGAATATTATCTTCCACCATGGAATCACCTTTTACCCTAAGTACAAAGTTATCAGGATGAACATACGACAGGGGCACCTCTATATATTCCCTGTCTTCTATAGATTCAAGAGGCTTACCTGCGGATATCAAACCCAGAAGTGGCAGTCTATAATTTTCCTCATCCTTATCCTCACTAACGTAAAGAGCCCTTTTTGCATTAAATCCACCACGTATAAGATAGCCATCTCTTTCAAGCTCCCTGACATACCAGTTTACAGTCCCCAATGAACTAAACCCCAGTCCATTCATTATTTCAAAAAATGTCGGTGGTCTATCGTACTGTTTGATAAACCCTTTTACAAACCTTAAAAACCTTTCTTTCTTTGGCGATAATTTTCTCTTCATAATAAAACCCGTAAGTTTCTCGTAAGTAATATAAAAAGTTTATTACTATTTTTCCAGCCGAAAATTCAAAAAAATGAAAAAATATTCTTTAAAGTACCGCTGATACGAGGCGATACTTTCTATGTTATTTTTTATGTTGAATGAATATGCAATTTTTCCAGTAGCTTGTTATTAAACCAGCCTATCTTTTTATCCTTTAAAACTTTTGCCATAATTGTTACCACTCTACCAACATTAGCAGCATCAAGAACTCTATTTTCTTCCTCATCCAATAATCTATTAGAATTTTTATATGCAAGTGCCCATGGTGGTATAGAAAATCCCATGGAATTTAAAACAGCATATAAATTGGATATCACAGATATACAACCAGAATCATTCCCAGCTGCTATAATACCTGCAACTTTCCCCTCAGTAGGACAATTTCCCTCAATAAAGATTGAATTTTCAAAAATTGTCATTCTGTCAATAAGGTTCTTTACTGGAGCTGATACATTATACCAATATATTGGAGAAGCTATAATCAATCCATCAGCTTTTATAATTTCATCATACAAAAGCTTCATATCATCTTCAATTTCACACGGATATTTACACCTCAATAAATCATCGCAAAGACACCCCTTACATTGCTTTATTTCATAATCATAAAGATGATAAATTTTTGTATTAGCACCTTCATACTCCGCAGCCTTAAGAGCAACAGACAACATTTTCATCGTATTTCCATTTTTTCTTGGAGAGCCATTAAATCCTACAATAAAAACTTCAGACATGGCTTTCCCCCACTGAAATGTAATTAATTAGTATTAATCTAAATTAGAATTATTCTTTTATTTGCTCAGTTAATTTATTATAACTGCTTATCTCATCTTTAATCTTTTCAGGAATATGCTTCATATGTGATCTTGCAGCTACAAGAATTGCATTTGTTACTGCTTTGGCTTTCGATCTTCCATGAGCTTTTATTATTATTTTCTTAAACCCTAAGATTGGTGCGCCGCCATACTCAGAATAATCTACTGCTTGTTTGATCTGCTTTAGACCACTGGAAAGAGCAATAAGACCTAACTTCCATATAAATTTTCTTTTAAAAGCATACCTTCCGAAATGACTTAGAATATCAGCCATTCCCTCAATAGTTTTCATAACAATATTCCCAACATAACCCTCAGTCACGACAATATCAGCATATCCTTTTAAAATTTCATGCCCTTCTATGTTACCTATGAAATTCAATCCATCAAGAGACGCCAATATTTTATATGTCCTACTCAGTATATCTCCACCTTTATATTCTTCCTTTCCTATATTTAACAGCGCGATTGTAGGATCTTTTAATCCCTTTAGTTCACCAAAATAAATTTTTCCCATTATAGCAAATTGTACAAGGTCTTCGGGATTGCAATGAACATTAGCACCAACATCAAGCAGTAGAGAAAATGGTTCCGGTCTTGCCTGAGCATTTTGAGTTGGAAATACAGTAGCTATTGCAGTTTTTTTAACTCCAGGTATTCTCGAAATGTGTTTCGCACATGATAATACATAAGCTCCTGTATTTCCTGCCGATACTAAGCTGTCAGCTTTACCCTCATTTGTAATACTTGCAGCAATCAACATTGAAGCTTTTGGATTCCTCAAGATTCCCAGTCTGGGAGTTTCCTCATTTGTAATTCTTTGATCAGTATGTATAATATCTATCCGATTTTTTTTATATTCACACTCATCCAATATTTCTTTTATTTTCTTTTCATCTCCAACCAGTATTATGTTTACATCACTCCTCAATGTTGCATCAGCGGCACCGCGTACTATCTCACCAGGGGCATAATCACCACCCATTGCGTCGACTGCAACAATAGCACCATTTACCCTTATATACTCCTCATTACTTTTTTTCTTATACCACACTTTTAGTTTTACCTAAGATCAAAAATCCCTCTAACCGAAAATATACTAAATCCCCATGAAAATAATAAGAAGGTTAACTTCCACTTACTATGAGACCATCCACAAGTATGGTAGGTGAACTTATATTATCGCGGAATTCTAAATCACTCCCCACCATCTTTATATTTTGGAGCATATCGAGTACATTTCCCGATACTGTAAATTCATGGACTGGATAACTCAGCTTCCCATTTTCAATCCATATACCTTCAGCACCTCTTGAATAATCACCTGTAACATAATTTACACCAGTCCAATGAACATGGGTTAAATATAACCCATTTTCGACTGAAGCAATAATATCTTCCTTCCTTACATCTCCCTTTTCAAGATAAAAGTTTGTAATTCCCGAAGATGGAACCGAACCTATTGATCTTACGGCACTTCCTGTTAATGGATGATTCAATTTTCTAGCTGAATAAGAATCGCACAGATAACTCCTTAAAACCCCATCCTCAACTATAACATTTTTCCTACTTACAACTCCTTCATCATCAAATGGCCTAGAACCTAATCCAGCATGTAGTAAAGGATCATCAATGAGTTGAACTTTGTCTGTGCCTATAACTTCTCCAAGTTTATCCGCTAAAAATGAGCCTTTCATAAACACTCTGGAACCAAGCACACAGGTTGCTACAATCCCTATTAAGTCTGTAGCAACATCAGGATCAAAAACGACCGGAACCTGAGATGTCTTCGGTTTTTTTGCTCCAAGCTTTCTTATTGCTCTTTCTGCCGCCTTTTTTGCCACAGAACCAATAGACTCCAGGTTTTTATAAAATCTACTCTTTGTATACCAGTAATCGGTTTGCCTAGAACCATTTCTTTCCGCTACAAGTACTAGACTCATCGAATAATTCGTCGTGGAATACCCATCAACAAAACCTTTTGTCGAGCCTATAACTATATTGGATACAGAATCACTCCACTGTGCTCCTTCAGAATTTTTAATTAACGGACTATATTTGAATCCTTCTTCCTCAAGCTCTCTAACCATTCTTATTTTATCTTCAGTAGGTATTACCTCAATTAACCTATCATAAGTATTTATCTCCCTTGTTGATCTGCCAATTAATTCCCCATCCGGTAAACCGACATAACTGTCCTCGCTCATATATTCCAGCATATCTATCATTTTTAAAATTTGTTCTTTTACTTTCTCCTTTGAAAAATCATTGCTGAATGTTACACCACATTTTTTACCTTTTATTATTCTTAAACCAATTCCCTTTGGATTAGAAAATCTTAGCTCTTCTATCTTTCCTCTTCTTATTTTTACATGATGACTTTTTGATTCAATAATTATTAAATCAGCTTCGTCAACTCCCTCACCGCGAATAACTTTTAAAACAAATTCAGCAAAATCTTTTAGTTCATTCATAATTACCCCTAAATCTTTGTACCTCCAATAGTAATACCACTTACCTTAACGGTTGGCATTCCAATACCTACTGGTACTCTCTGATCGTTTTTGCCACATGTCCAACCTCCCTTGGAAAAAACCAGATCGTTCCCAACCATCTCAACTTTCTTCAAAATATCGGGACCATTACCAATTAACGTAACATCTCTAAGTGGGACTGTTAATTTACCATTTTCTATTAAATACGCTTCTGATACACCAAATGTAAAATCACCATTTACAATATCAACCTGCCCACCCGCAAACCTTTTTGCATATATGCCAAATTTCACAGAGGAAATTATTTCATCGGGATCATAATCCCCGGGTTTCATAAAAATATTTGTCATTCTCGGAATAGGAGGATATTTATATGATTCTCTTCTGCCATTACCAGTAGCATGCATATCCATTAGTCGTGCGGACATTATATCATGAATATACCCTCTCAAGATACCATTCTCAATCATTACAGTCTCTTCTGGAAGAGTACCCTCATCGTCTATGTTTATAGAACCCCTTAAATTTGGTATTATTCCACTATCTATAATAGTACATTTATCTGATGCTACTTTCTCACCAATTTTACCAGAGTAATTTGACAGCTTTTTTCTTGCAAAATCAGCCTCCAATCCATGCCCTATTGCTTCATGAAGTAGTATGCCACTCTCACCCGGACCCAGGACGACAACATGAGTACCTGCTGGTGATGGTTTTGCATCAAGATTTGTCACAGCAATTCGAGCCACTTCCTGACCTAACCATGATGGCGAATTCTCATCAAGAGAATAAAATTCAAGCCCTACTCTCCCACCGAGCGCCAGTCCAGCTCCTTGCCTATTCCTTCCATTTTCTGCTACACAATAACAAGTCAATAAAACGAGGGGCTGTATATCTTCAAAGTATCTACCTTCAACATCAACATATATAATCTTCCTTGTTTCTTCATTAAAAGTTACGCTCACTTTAGTAATTTTGTTATCATATTTTCTAGCAGACGAATTAACTAAGTTTAGTAATTCAATTTTTGAATCAATCGATTCATCAGTCGACAATTGCTTTACACTGTATAAATTTCGTTTTCTAGTTCTTTGTATTGGAGCAATATTAACTGAACCTCTATTCATAGCTATCTGAGAAGCATTTAATGCCGCCTCTTTTAAGTTTTTAAAATTTATCTCTTCTGTATATGAGTATCCAACCTGTTCCCCATCCACGACTCTTATGCCCGCCCCAGCTGAGATTCCCGAGGAAACAGATTTTATTAAATCTTCTTCCATTTTTACGGTGGATGCAATCTTATATTCAAAATATATATCTGCATGTTCACCACCACGAGACAAGGCAAAATTGAGAATCTTTTTTATCTCACTTTTCGTAATTCCGAATAACTCTTCCATATCCTTAAACTCCCAACAATTAAATTGAATGACTATAAGCAATTTATTTTATCAAATTAAATGGTTTTTAACAAACACTTTATTATAACCTCACTTTTATTTAAGAAAGGTCCAAATCAGGTCTTAAAATATTCATGTGTTTTTAAACTTTTCCAATAGTATTAAAATATTGGGATTTATGTATTTATATTCTATCGTATCTATTTGGTAACATCAGTATAATAAGTTTATCAACTCGGCAATTCCTCCATTTCTATCGGCATTATTTATATGCTATAAGGAAACAGGTTTCGAATTGATTGTGTTCGATAAAATCCCCTGGGCAATCGATAATATTCTTAATGTCAACATGTATGTTATTCTAAATTTTAAATTATAATTACTCTTTCGTTAAAACGAAAGAGTTTTATAATTGTTACCTTATCAATAATTTAATAGATCTAAATTATGAGGTCTTTATGAATAAAGTTAATTTTACTTTAATAGGAGTCATCTTTATGTTAATATTTACCAATATTACCTACAGCAAATCGAAAGCATCAGGAGATTACAAATATTCACCATTTAATCCACCTATTAGTTACGAAGAAGCAACGAAAAGAGCTGAGCAAATACTCAGCAAGATGAGCCTTGATGACAAAATCCAGCTCTTAGGTGGACACAAATTATTTTACGTTAAAGGATTTAAAAAATACGGTATTCCTGAATTTTATATGTCCGATGCTACCCAGGGAGTTCATATAAGAAAAATAGTTAGTAAAAAGCTAAGAAAATCGGTTGCGTTTCCGTCTCCTATTTGTCTATCATCTACATGGAATCCCGAACTCGCCTATAAATATGCAAAAAGCATAGGAGAAGAGTGTCGTGCAGGCGGAATAGCAGTCTTACTTGGACCAGGTATGAATATTTACAGGATTTCACAAAATGGAAGAAATTTCGAGTACTTTGGTGAAGATCCGTATCTGGCAGCAAGAATGATTGAAAACTATGTTGTTGGTGTCCAGAGCACAGGAACAATCGCCACATTAAAGCATTTTGTTTGTAACAATAATGAATATCACAGACGTACAACAAACGTAATTGTTGACGAACGATCTCTTTTTGAAATCTATACTTATCCATTTAAAGCAGGCATAGATGCAGGTGCTATGGCAGTGATGACAGCATACAATAAAGTCAATGGAGAATGGTGCGGTCAAAGCAAATTTGTGGTGGATTGTCTACTACGGAAGAAACTGGGTTTCAAATGGCTGGTGATGTCAGATTGGTGGTCTACCTGGGATCCAGAAAAAACAATAAAATCTGGTATTGACCTTGAAATGCCAGGTGATATCTTAGATGGTCACCCCGTTTTTGATCGCATTGGCGACATCACAGTGAAATCAAATACTAAAAGACTTCTCAAAGAGGGCAAAATAACCGAAAATGGCATAAATCGTATGGCAAAAAATATTATTAGAACTTTCATTGCTATGGGTTTGTATGATAGACCTGTCATGGAGAAAAAATTTTTAAAAAACTTCCCGATACATGAAAAAATTGCATTGCAAACAGCCAGAGAAGGTATAGTATTATTAAAGAATAAAAATAACATTTTGCCGATAAATAGTAGCAAAAAAATATTGTTGACAGGCAAATTTGTAAGGAAAATACCACATGGTGAAGGATCAGCTTATGTAAAAGGATACAATCGTATTTCACTAATAAAAGCGCTAAAAAGTGAATTCGGACGAAAGATAAAATATAAAAAGAACCCATCAGACAAACATATAATAAACTCCGATGTTGTTATTCTATGTATTGGAACAATTGATTCTGAGGGGAAAGATAGACCTTTTGAACTACCTGAAGAAATAGAAAAAAATATTAAAAGAATCGTTTCTCTAAATCCAAATACAGTTGTAATAGTAAATTCAGGTGGTGGTATCAAAATGACTGATTGGGCTGATAAGGTAGGTGCAATTATATATGCCTGGTATCCAGGACAGATAGGGAACATTGCTCTCGCAGAGATACTCGCTGGTAAAGTTAATCCATCTGGGAAGCTTCCAATTACTATTGAGAAAGATTTTAAAGATTCTCCTGGGTATGGTTATATACCTGAGGGGACAGACTTGAATACTGGCTGGGGCGAAGACTTTAATATATTCTTTGAAGTAAACAATATAGAATACAAAGAAGGGATTCTTGTAGGATACAGGTGGTACGATACAAAAGGAATAGAACCATTATTTCCCTTTGGACATGGCCTATCCTATACCACATTCGAATATAGAAATCTTGAATTATCAAAGAGTAAATTTACATCTAAAGATACTGTCACCGTCAAATTTAACTTGACAAATACAGGGAAAATGGCAGGCGCTGAAGTAACCCAACTTTACGTAAGAGATATTGAATCAAAGGTTTTAAGACCAGTTAAGGAGTTAAAGGGATTTAAAAAAGTATATCTCGAACCCGCCGAAACAAAACAGGTTGAAATAAAATTAACAAAACGTGATTTTTCCTATTGGGATCCTGACAAGAAAGATTGGTATGCAGAACCAGGAGAGTTTGAAATACTAATAGGCTCATCTTCAAAAGATATCCGACTTAAAGGAAAAGTCACATTGGTTGAAAAAAATTAAAATAAGAGAGGCTTTTTTAAATCCAGCAACCACTGCAAGGCAATATAAAATTCTTTCTTTTCTTTATCCTTTTCATGTTTATAATTATCTATTCTTTTTAATCCCAAATTTAACTTAATATAATTGCTATAGGAAAATAGGTATAAAAACCCAAATTCTGGATTTAAATTGTATTCGACAATTCCAGTAGGAAATGGCTCACTATAACCTTCTTCTACTGTTCGCTCCATCCATGGTTGATCCCACTCCTTAGATAATTCGCCCTCACCTCTTCTGATATAGTCAATGTTAAATGTCACCTGAATTTTATTTCCAATATATTTCCTTAAAAAAATGTTAATCCTATCCAGATCGCTACCGAGAGGATATCCAATTGGTACATTTCTATGTATAAACCATTCATGCTTGTTTGGTGTTTTATATGTCCTATTAGTTATTACTATATATTCAATTCCTATATAGAGACCACTTATATTAAAAATATCAGCAGTTTCCATTCCCACTAAAAACCCTACTTCATTAGGTTCCAAATCGCCTGGTTCTTTCTTGTCGAGTTGAACATCATCTATTAAAACCTCACCATATAATGCCCACTTATTTCCAAGATAGTCAAATGTTATATTACCTAAGGTATTACCAATAACCCCAAGGCTACCATCGTTCATCTGTTCACCATGGAAAAAGAGAAATGGATTTAGTAATGAAAAAGTAAATAGTCTATCACTGCCACCATACAATATACTTTCAGTAAAATCTACAGAGAAGTTCTTTATCCTAAATCCAATTGTATGTGTACTCAGATATCTTCTGCTTCCATTAATTGGGTCAAGCTGGGCAAGCATAAAGGATAGAGTGAAATTTTTCCTTTTCAATTCAAACTGCACATTATCAAGGGGACGAATAAACCAGGAATAGGTAAGATTACCCGTTCTCCCATTCCCTTTTGAATAATAGCTTCTTCCGAAAGAGAAACGCATAAAATTATTTTTATACATGATGTATGCTTGTTCGGTATACCCCGCAAGGCCACGCCACTGTTTTCCAATATATCCTTCCTGTTTGGTTACCCAGGGATCAATTGCCATTACATTAACAACGGAAATATTGTTATTTATCGGTAGTAGCCCGTATGTCCTAATAGCACATCTAAATTCATTATCAATAGAGTTGAAGTTAAACTGTGAGTTTATTCCAACTAATAAATAATCATCTTTACCTTGTAAATAGAAATTGTTTATATACTTATCTGCTAAATTTAATCTGGGATTATCTATATTTTTCACAAAATCTGCTATATTACTAATATCAAATGGTTTTGTGATAAAGTCTAATGGATAAGCTTTTTTATAAATGAGTCTGTAATATCTTAAGTCCTGATATAAATAGTCATATTGAGGCAACATATATTGAGGAAACAAATTTTTACACAGAAAGCATATGAATGTAATTATGAATAGCCTTCTAAAATTCACAAGAGAAATTATTAAAAATATATAAAAGTTAAAAATGTATTGTATGTGCCAAAAATTATTATATGTTCCTCCGAAAAAATTTTCACTTACCGAGAAAAATTTCTTTGACAAATATTATTTTTCTGTATATATTAATATCAAATGAAAATTAATTTATGTCTATAAAAAATAGTTAGGGAGGGTAAAAATGAAAAAAGTAGCAGTATTAACGGTAGCTCTGATGCTCATTTTTCTAATTAGCTCAGAGAGCATATTTGCCAAGCAGCCAGTAGTTGGAGCTAGCACTGGAGCAATGATGCCTCTCGGTGAAAACATCAAAGACAAATTTGGAATGGGGATTCCATTTACTGTAACAGCAAAAGTACCAGAGCTGGTAATGTTTGGTGATATGTCACTCGCAGCAGGGCTGGAATTAGGCTATTATATGGCAAGCGGGGAAAATGGTGGTGACGACCTAAGTGGAATTCCTTTATTAGTTGGTGGGACTCTAGATCTATCGCCCTTTTTACCTGTTGAAGGATTAATGCTCGGTATAGAAGTCAACCTCGGATTAAATATGCAAACAGTAGGAGATAATTCATACACAAATATAGGATTGTTACCTGGTATCTGCATTGGATATAATGTAATGGAAGGTCTAAATGTAGTCGCGAAGGTTCGTGGCGCAGAATTCCTGAGTAGCGAAGATGATGCCGACTTTGGTGGATCTCAAGAATGGCTTGACATAAGGGTAGGTGTTGAATACGCATTGCCAGTGGAACTACCCTTCTAATTATACCGATTAAATCGGGTATTCAAACCCCTTTCCTCCTCTAAATGAGGGAAGGGGGTTGTTTTTTATAACAATTATACTTACAACTTTATACCAGAATTATTAAACTTCATTAAAATGAAGTGTGTTTTTATCTTCTTTATTTCAGAAAATGACCCAAATGGAAAAGAATACAATGTAAAAAATGTAAAAAAGTGCAACATCCATCAGTGAAAATGCAACGATTACAATTTTCATAAATGACTCTATATCAATTTATCTAGAGGAGGCAAAAAACTGCCTCATAATTAATAATGAATATAAAAATATAATGCATGCTTTAAAAATTCTTATAGAACAATACAAGATACCATGAGATCTAATTTCTATTTTGCAACCTGGCTATGAAATAGAATTTTCAAAAAATATCGTAGATAAATTTTACCGAGCATATTCTCTCTCTGGAGCTGGATTTATAGTTTGTAATCATTATGAAATTTCAAATAACGAAAAAGAGTTGCATATTCTCAAAGATGGGCAAGACCCATCAAATATTATTGTACCTGGTAGAGTTAATAATTCAATGCTCTTTTACCATGGCCCTTTGATTGCGATTTCAAGAAAGTACTTGAATAAGGTTATACTAAAAACTGATGTAAATCACGCATATGATTATGCACTAAGAATGGGAGTACTCTCGCATGGCGGCACTATTTTTACCATTAAGGAGCCTTTATATTCCTGTAAAAAGCTTATCCCCTTCTATCCCGGATATGAAGCAATTAAAAAGAATGAAAATAGTAAGATACAATTCGATCAATCTAATTTTAATTATCTATCTGACCCGGGAAGATTCGAATGGTGTAATATAATTTTCAAAGATTATCTAATAAAAAATAGATATTATCTTCCGGATTGGTATTTTTCAAAACCCGCATCAGGTTACCCCCCTAACGGTTCTCATTTGTTACGCCAACATACAATAGGGAAAAGCTCATCAAATATGCTGTTAAATCTTTCATAACCGCATTTAACAAATTCTCAAAAAAGTACCAATGGAATTAATAATCGTAGACAATGGATATGATAACACTTCCGATGTTATATCAAAATATATAAATGAACACAAGGAAATAATAAAGTACTATAAAGTTAACAATTTAACTCTCGGAGAAGTCAGAAATTTTGGAGTACAGAAAGCAAAGTATAATATCATTGGTCAGCTTGATTCCGACGATATTTTAATAGATGACCCAGTAGTTGAGATTTTTGACCAATTTAAAAGTACACATGCTGCACTAATAATTGGAACATATAGGATTGCAACAAGAGATTTAGATTCAGGTGAACTAACCATATCCGATCAGATTGTAGACCATGATGAATTCTTAGTTCATTACAACAATCCTTTGTTACAATTCTGTATACCAGGTTATGGGGCACCAAGGTATTTTAGAAAAGAAGTTTTCAATAAGGTTGGTTTTCCCACCTTTAAATTATGGAGAAGATACTATCTTTATTGATTGGATTATAAGAGATGGCTATATTATAAAAAGAAATCTATCAAAACCTAAATATCTGGTTGTAAGACACAAAGAGAACACTGACAGTAATAATATATCATACGAAATTCTTCAGGAGGAAAATAAAGCAAAATATTTTGCAAGAAAATATATCCTAGAGGAGATAAAGCATAAAATTGAAGCTGATAAATCTTTAAGAATCCAATGACAGAAAATAAAAATTTTATCTCAGTAGATGAACTGAGACCATATCTCAAAGAATCTAACAACGTACTTGACTATAATAATCTGGTCAAAGCTTTAATCAAGCATCAGGAAGATTTATTAAATGGCTTTGAATTGTTAATAAAAAACTTAAAAACCCTGGACAAATGTCAGATACAAAAAATAAAAATAGGTTCTATTGTACTAAACGTTATGCTAAATCCAGTGAGGAAAAATAGCTTACTGAGTAGTGGTTTTAAAGACAGGTTAGAAAAAGCCCAATGTAAGCTGTGTAATCTTTATCCAAATCAAAGAGGACTTCCAATTATTAACGGTAAATATATAATACGAATAAATCCCATGATGGTAACAAGAGGAGATTTGACTATAGCAACTACAGAACACTATCCACAAGTAATAAAAGGAAAATTTGCAGATATGGTTTATATTGCAAAAACGTTATCTGATTTTTCGATATTCTACAATGGACTATTGGCTGGGGCCTCCAATCCGCACTTTCATTTTCAGGCTGGCTTTAAAAATATGCTACCCGGGGAAATGCAAATTGAAAACTTTTTAAATAATATTGAAAAATATAAGGTGGAGAAAATAATAGCAAAATCTAACATTCAAGT
Source organism: Candidatus Neomarinimicrobiota bacterium (assembly GCA_017656425.1). Taxonomy (NCBI): domain Bacteria; kingdom Pseudomonadati; phylum Fidelibacterota; species Fidelibacterota bacterium. The sequence goes on from JACDNV010000004.1 coordinate 14,402, forward strand.
GCTATACATTCCTGATTTTTTAAGAAAAAATATTATCGTTACCTCAACCAGCGAAGATGAATTGACCGAATTTTTTGATTTTTTTAATAATGACTTTCTTGATATAAGTAAAAATATTAAAAATTTAAACGGCGTTCCGGATTTTGGAGAATATATCGATTCTATAAAAATGAATGAATTGGAAGGCAGAATGAATTTACTATTGAAATAGTATCCAATAACAAAAAAATATCTTCTCACGATTTTCCCAAAAGTTACAAATAGACCTTCACTGTTCTACGATAAAGAACCAAAAAGAATTATTCTCGGTATGGCTATAAGGGAATATTTGGGACAAATAATCACGATCAGAAGTAAAGATTTCCAGAAGTTAATCTTCAATCCACTTTTAATTGAAAAAGCTTACCAAGATACGACACTACCAGATAATCTCTTTTACCAATTAGTTCAAAAACTTTCTGAATATCAATTTTTTTAAAACTCTATGACAAACCCTCCAACTGGCATGAAACTGAATTGGTAAATCTTACCTTTTTTACCATCTCCTGTGTAATAGTAATCCCAGATATTTTTTCTATTCAACGCATTTATAAAATGAAAGTAGGAAACAATTGAATATTTCTTTGTATACCACCTTCTGAGAATCATAATATCAAGTCTATTATAGCATGGCGTTCTTTCAGTATTTAAGTCTGTAGACCACGTTATAAACCATCTCCTTAAATATGGGTTATAGCTATGTTTCGTATATGGTTTGCCATCTGAATATCGCCATCTGATTCCAATTTCCAGCTCATTACCCGGATCTAACAACCATGCGATTGGTTTCCACCAGAATCTATTATTCAAATCAAGATACCAACTATATCTTAACATTACTATCTTATAGCCTACTATAAAAGTGAATACATTCCTGAAATCATAACTTGAAGTATAATATGCTACTTCTTTTCTTCTTAAATCAAGCCTTTTTGATATATAATGGGAGTAAGATAGAGTGAAGTTAAAGCTTTTGCTAAGTTTCTTTTGTAAAAATAGCTCTATACCCTTTGAATAGCCCTTACCTTTGCTCAACTTTTCAAAATTATAATTAGATAATGAATCTCTTTCAACCCAAGCACGATTTGTTGCAAGATTGTAATATTTCTTATAATATATCTCAATATTCCCTTTAAAAGTGTTAGAAAAAAGATGCTCCAGACCAAAAATATACTGCTCACAGATCTCAGGTTTTAAGCTTCTATTTTTCTCTGGATTTATAGAAAAATTAAAATAGGCAGGTTGCTGAAAATGTTTCCCGTAACCAGCATTTATATAAGTTGAACTGATTATTCTATATGAAATGCCCAAACGGGGTGATATAGCATTGCTATTATTATACTCAAATTGACTAAGCCTCAAACCCATAAGAATTGTTAATCTATCAAATAGTATAAGTTTGTGTTGTAAATAAGCGGCATAGCTTCGTGTATCAATATCATTATTAATTCCCCATTCATCAAATATTCTTTCCACTCTATATATAGAATAAGTATCAGGACTGGCTGAGTAAAAACCATTAGCATCGTAGTAGAAAGTCGTATCATAGGGATTACCATAGGGATGATAATAGTAGGAATAGATGGTATCAGCGCTTGACCAGTCTTTATGATAAAAATTTATTAGCTTTAAATTAAAGCCTGCTGATAAAGTATTGAAATCATTTATTTTACAGGTGTAATCTCCCTTTAGTGTCCATTCACCTTCTGCATCCCTCTTTTGAAAGGTTTTATATTTTTTATTATTATTTAAGTTAAATACATCCCATTTCCAGTAGTCTTTGACGTTTGATAATGTAACATCCATAAAACTATTTTTACTCAATAAAGATTTGAATGTTATACCTGTAGCATATTTCCCGCTCTTGACATCAACTATATCCGTTCCTGAAGGAATAGTTTCTTTTGAATAATCAATATAAATCTTTTCATCACCGAGTAGTCCATTCCAGATAATTTTAGCTCTAGGTGAAATATAGTAAATCACTTTCCATTGTGCATTCCAATACTTAGGAATAGCAGTCATGCCAAAATTTCCAATAATATATTCGAGATAACTTTTATGAATACCAAATATATATGTTATCCTATCCTTTATTATTGGTCCTTCACTTAACATTCCGATACCCGACATTCCCATATCAAAACTAAAATTACGTTCTTCCTTGTTGCCCTCTTTAAGGTGAATATCCATTACTGAAGATAATTTACCACCGTATTTTGCAGGAAAAGCACCAGCGTAAAAATCAATATCATTGATAAAAAAAGGATTTATCATTGATATTGGACCACCACCTGCACCCTGGTTTCCATAGTGATTTGGATTAGGAATTTCAATGCCATCCAATAAAAATAAATTTTCTCCAGGATTGCCTCCTCGAACTATAATTTCATTTTCTTGATCTGCACCCGATATGACAGAAGGTAAAGCCTGCATCATTCTCGGAACATCCATCATGCTACCGGGGTCATTTATCATTTCAGTGTAATCCATATTCTTATCACTGGGGACTGGATCTCCAAGTTTTGCGAAAGCAGATGACTTTACCACAACTTCTTTCCCGCTTAATACTACTCTACTCATTCGAATATCCATTTGAGTTTGTCTACCCAATGCAACAGGGATATTTAACTTTTCAATAGTTCTATACCCTATAATCTGAAAACTGACATTGTACATTCCCGGGGTTAAATTTAATAGTCGATAGAATCCATTTTCATCCGTAATCGTACCAATAGAATCACCTTTTACAAATACATTTACACCTGCGATAGGCGATTGAGTTTCATCATCCACAATTGTGCCTACAATCCCCCCACTTTCATTCTCGGAAAATGAAAACCTAAAGAAAACAAAGGTAACTATGAATACTATTATCAAAATTTTCATAATATGAATCCCCTTATGAAATAAAACATTAACCCTAAGAGTATACTTTGTCTAATATGGTTGTCTTATACCCTAATATTTTTTAATTAAAGTATTATCTTTTCCTTTATTATTACACAAATGAAGACATTTATTACAGAATCTTATACAATCTATCGGCAATAAATCCTGCAATAGGTGGAAAAAAGAAAGTGCTTAATAAGCGGGTAAGATAAAATTTCCAGCCTACAATTGCTATCTCCATGGGCATTCTACCAATTGCCCAGAGTGACCAGGCTGTGACAAAAGCTACCATCGTTCCAATGCTTGCTCCGGACTGTATAAGTCCTGCTATTACAGGCAAAGCTACATAAGGTCCACCCGGGGTAATACCACCCACGATTGTCCCTATCAGGAGGCCCCTAAACCCAGCTTCCTGTCCTATCCATTTAGATATAATTTCATTGGGAATAAGAGACCTGATCATACCAGCTAATATAAAAGCAAAAATTAACAATGGTAATACATCCAGTGTCATCCTAAATGCAATTTTTAAACCAACAATATGGTTACCTTTTCCCTGAAAATAAGCAATAAGGAAAAGAATAGTGGACAGCAACGCCATTATTATTATAGAGGTTAACATACTATTATTCCCTTTCCTTTTTTCAGTTTTATTCATTTTCTAAATTCCTTATTCAATAATAATATAAGAACAAAACTATCGAATTAAATTAACATTCCAATCAATAATAAACAAAGAATCCTCTAAAATCATAGATTAAATCGAAAATTACTGGTACTAAAATCATCCCTAAATCTTTACCGTGAAAACCCGAAAAATATCTCTAAAGATAAAAAAATAAGATACATTTAAATCTCTTAAATATACAGGATTCATAAAAGGGTAACGACACTAATTATGGTTAATTAAAGATATTATCAATGAAATAATAACGGATAATCTTTTGCTTAATCTGCATTTTACCTTTGAACAATCTCAAAAAATGAATAATAAGTTTATTTTATATCAGGGAAAAATTTCAATATGACTTCCTTTTCAGGTGGTTTCGTCAGATTTGTAACGGTTACAAGCGCACCAACAGAAACCAATAGTGATATATAAATACCTGGTATACCCCATGGATCTCCATTTTTCATAATCGATGGGAATAATGTCGGGATAACAAATTCTAGAGAAAGACTTGTGGCAGCACCTGCAATAATTGAAGCAAGTCCACCGGCTTTAGTTGCTCTTTTCCAAGACAGAGCAGCTATCAAAGCTGGTGTTATAGTCACTCCATACATTGTATATGCTACGTATGCGTATCGCAAAACACTGATACTTGATCCCCTTACAGTAGGAATGAAAATCATTAAAAAGGCACAAACACCTAATATTACAACAAATGTCTTTTGTAAAGCCACCATTGTTGAATGACTAGCTTTTGGATTTATAAATCTCTGATATATGTCTCTCATTATATTTGTGGTGGGCGAGAGTAAGTAGTTCATACCCGTAGAAATCACTACAGCACATGCTGCACCCCACAGCAGTAACCCGGCGATTAAACCAATTACAGACATGCTTGATATATCTTTGGCTGCCTTTAATACAATAGAAGCAGGGTCAACTCCAGCTTTAAAATTAAGAAACTCATCTTCAGTAAAGTTTTTTGAAAGTGAACAGTCTATTCTTTCTATTAATGCTTCATACTGATTTTTCTTTAATACTCCCATTTGATAATCTTTTAATGCTAATTCATTCGCTCTGGATAATATCTCACCAGTTCTGATCTTTTTTTCAATAACTTCATGCTTTAGCCGATTTATAATTTCAAATTCCTTTATATCTACCCAGTGAGCTGAAGCCGCATATATTGCAATCGCTACAACAATTACTTCGACTAAAATAGTACCGACAATCCAGAGAGCAACAGCTTGCTTTGCTTCCCTCGGAGATCGTGCACTATAGAATTTTTGATACATGGATTGTATTCCCAAAAGCAAAGTTAAAGTTGCAAGGAAGTAACCACCAGCTTTTACAGCCGGATATCTCCCAAAGTCAGGAGAGAAAACCATCATATGTCCAGCTGGTAGGTGCTGAGCCGGAGCATGAAATCCTCCAGAAAATAATACAACAAGTGGAACTGCTATACAGCATGCAAGCAATATAATAATCCCATTCGGTAAATCCGTATGAGCTACAGCTACCATTCCTCCAAGAGCTGTGAAAAGGATAACAAAAATTGCCGCAAGGGTTTGACCAACTTCCACTGATACTTTACCTTCAGTTACAACATTCAAAATCAAACCCCCAGCCCTGAATTGATAAGAGACAATTGTTGTAAAAGCTATTATTATCATTATTGCACCAATTACTCTCGCAGCTTTTCCATATCTTTCCTCAAGAATATCACCGATCGTATACTGTCCAAAAGTCCTTATTTTTCCTGCCAGAAAATAAATCACTAAAATGCCAAACCAGGCTCCCGCTGGCATCCAGAGACTCGACCAACCTGCCTTTGCAGCATATTCAGCTCCTGCTATAAAAGTACCCGAACCAATCCATGTGCATATCAATGTAAATACCATTATTTTAATATTAAGTTTTCTGCCTGCAACCATAAAATCATCCTGGGTCTTTACCTTCTTGCTGCGGTAAAAATTAAATCCAGTAAGTATTAAGAAGTATAAAAGTATTACATATAGGTACCAGCTCATATCTACTCCTAAACACTAAATTAAAACCAACTCTTTTTGGATTTCTCCAACGATCACCACTTCCCTATTTTTATCTACATACACATCTATCTCTGTCCTAACGCCAAGTTCACCAGGGATATAAATTCCAGGCTCAATAGAAAAACAAAGTCCTGGTAAAATTTCCCTATCATCTTTGGTTTCAAAATTATCAATATTGACTCCATTCCCATGAACCTCTGTTCCTATCGAATGCCCTGTTCTATGTATAAAGTATTCACCATATCCTGCATCTTTTATAATTTCCCTCGCTACATCATCAACTTCATAACCGAATAATTTTTTATTTTTCTCTAACCTATTTTTGATAAAACCAATAGCTTCATCTCTAGCTTTACATACCAGTCTAAATACTTCCACATATTTTTCAGGTGGATTATCCCCCACAAAGCCACACCAGGTTATATCGTAGTAAATCGATCCTGGCTCATCCAGCCTTGCCCATAAATCAATCAAAATCCTATCTCCATATTTAATTATATATGAATTTTCAGGTGTTGGTGAAAAATGGGGATCAGATGGATGTTCATTAACACCAACAATTGGATGATCTCCATCATCCGTCAAGCCTTCCTCTTCAAATCTTTTTACAATAAACATTTGAATGTCAAATTCTGATATGCTTTTTCCTTTTTTTAAATTCTCTCCAATAAAACAAAATGCTTCGTCTTTTATTTTTTGTATTTTCTCTCCTGCCTGCTTATGTGTTTTAAAGGCTTCTTCATCTATAATTGCTTCAAATGATTGGACTAAATTTGCCGATGAAACTATCTTTACTCCCAAAGACCTCACCAATTCTATAATCCCACCATCAACAACTGATATATACGGAATATTATTCATAGGTGAATATTGCATAGCAATTTTCTTATACCCTTTCAAAATATCCTTTAGATTTTCTCTCAATTCTGACCATGTACGGTAAACAAACTTATCACCGGGTAGGCTATCAAGCTTTGTTGATTCTACCCCGGAGACGAGCTTTTTCGGGTTCCCACTTTTTGGAATAAAATAGAACCATCTCCTCGTAGTAAAAGATTTTGGATTAAGACCAAGGATTTTATAACTGATTATATCTCTATTATGAAAATCATAAAAAAGCCATCCATCAATTCCTGATTTCAAAATTTCTCGTTGAACTTTTTCTATATTCATAAATGACCTCCGGTTTTACCTCAATTTTTGTTCATGCTTTACTGGATATTTTCCCTCCTTGATACTCTCAAAAACTTTTCTGAAATATAAAAAATACAAAATTGCAATAACCATAATTAACAATAATAACCTTAAAAGTCTGAAAGCTTTACTCTTTGCCCGTCGCTTCATTTGTCCAGAGATATATTAAGCATTTTTAAAAATTTTACAATTAAAATTTTTTAGGATACTCTTTTATCTACAGTAATACCTATACTTTCACTTTCAAAGTTTAAACGTTAAAAATTAATAGTGACAATTCATTGTGACTCAAATGATCTATTTATGTGTTAATCAAATGGCTAAAATAGTTAAATAAAAAGGAGTACCCCGATTTTTGAGTAAATGGGATAAAGAAAATATCTTTCTTACTTTTTCTGACTTTTGTAAATACCTCCTGTAAGTTATGTTTAACCGTTTAACAAACGAAGGTATTTGCCATAAAAATAGAGAAAGCCATCATCGAGAAACTGGAAAAGTATCTGGAAACTGCCAAAACTATAAATGATTTGCTTGATAAAAATGGCGTCATCTCTCAAAAGAGATCCTTCGGAAATCCGTAGGATCCCTATTCGGGAAAAGCTTATCGAACACTTAACTATAGCAACTGTTACAGAGAGTTTCACAAGGTCACCAAAACTAAAACCATTTTCCAAACCGACACAGCACTAAAAAATACTTTATCTGGCTTATTTATGCGTCTCAAAGAAATAGATAACAACCATCAGAGACTGGACAAAATTATTGCTCAATTGGCTATCTATTTCAAAGGAAGGTTAAACCTAAAATTCTAATGGAAATAGGTATTTACACAAAAAATTAAACAGTATCTTCTCTGATAACTATGAAAAAATTTAATGTTATACAAAATTCTTCGGGTAAATCCATACAGAGAGTTATCTTCTTCAATTATCTTTATCAAAGATGTCCAATTCCTTTTTACTATTCTTCTCAACCCTATAAATCTCTTATCTCTTATTCTCTCAATCTTTCTTATCTCTATCAATTCTACCAACCTCCTTAATTGTATACCATGTGCATGAACTTTCCCGTTACAAACAATTTTTGACTTGACTCAAATATATTACTTGGCTATATTATAGTAATAAATTTAGATATATGATTAAGTAGAAGGATTTTAACAATCATTTTTTTATTCTATTGGATATAATATCAACTTTTTAAAATAAGAGGTTGTATATGAATGAAAAACAAATTATTGTTAAAATTATTATTGCTCAAATTTTAATAGCACTTGTGAGTTGCAATAAACAACCCTTACTTAATAATGTGGATAAATCGCGAACTAAAGTAATTTCAGGTTTTGTACAAAAGGGGCCTTTTATAAAAGGATCTTCAGTGACAATACAAGTATTGGATGAACATTTGAATCCTATTGGAAAAACTTACAATACTCAAATCTTAAATTCAGTAGGGGAATTTTGTATCGTAACAAATACTGAAGATACTTTATTTGAATTTATCGCTAGTGGATACTATTTCAATGAATTAAAAAATTCTCTATCAAATAATGAACTAACATTAAGAGCAATTGTTAAGGTAATTGAAGATACAACTATTAATATAAATACTTTAACGTATATGATAACTGAACGCATGAGATATTTAATTGATCATGAAAGTTATACATTTGAAGATGCAAAGAAGAAAGCAGAAAGAGAGCTATTAGAGAATTTCAATATTCCTGTTGATAGTATTGATTTTCCAGATGGATTTGAAAAGTTAGACATTACGAAATCAAATGAAGGTAATGCTGTTCTCCTTGCTATTTCTTGTACTCTGCTTGGCAATAGAACAACCGCTGAATTCATACAAATTATGGCAAATATTTTATCAGATATACGAGAAGATGGTTTAATCGATAGCTCACAAATTTTGGATGAAATTAGAGAGGATGGAAAATTAATTAATTTTTTTAAAGCCAAATATAATTTAAAAACATATTATGACTCTTTAAAGATAGATGCTTACATACCCGATTTTGAAAAATATTGTGATAATGATGGAGATGGTATTTTGAACTATGAAGATAATGATTATGATATATTTAAAAATTTAACTAAGACAGATAAAAATGGTATTATTAAATCTATTGACGAAAATGATTGGGGCTATAATGGAGAATATGAAGTTGGAGATACAATAAATTTAACTTTATTAAGTAATTTTCATTCTTCGGAAAAATGTACAGTACTACCACCATTTCCTAATCCTATAAACAAAAAGAATACTTTAAATTTTTATTTTAATTTACCTATGCAAAATTATCTCAAATTTTACTTTATTAATGAAAAAGGAGATACAATGAAACTAATAAATTCATATATGATGATGGGTTCTTATCATTTACCTATAACAATTGAACAAGTTGGTTATTACGAAGCATATTTTATTTTTGGTAACTATACTATTAAAGGTACAGTATTAGTGAATTAGACATAAAATTCCAAAAGTTAAATTTGGCAATACCTTTAGACTATCACTATTACTGAAGAGATAGAAGAGATTGAATAAGGATTATTAAGAATTTTTATAAGCTAAGTTGACAAATGGATATACAAAGTCAAAAATAGCTAAAACATTAAAGAGTTTATGGTTAGTATCTAGTTAAGGCTCTATAGAGGATGTTAAAGAACTATTATATTAAAAAAGGATAATGAAAATATAGGATTCTGGAAGAAGGTATTTCAGGATTTAATAAGCAGAGAATTAAGTAAAATATTTGTTTTTTTAATGGATAATTTTTATGGTCTTGAAAAACTTTTAAGGAAATTCTTCTCACTATAAGATCATCAGTTATATTTTTTTATATTTATCAAGAATCTTAAGGACAATCTATCTAAAAATAGTTGGATTCATAATCTTTTGGTCGACTAAACCTCTTCCTATTCCCAAAAGCAAAGCCTATGAACTTAAACAAATTTTCTTTATGAAGATCTCTGATAACTATGATAAATTTTAATGTTATGCACAATTTTTTAGGCAACTTTTAAATTCTAAATTTGCAATTTTCCCTCACAACTACTTCAAATTTACTTCAAGTTTTCTTCTTCCCTTATTCATCATATCTTCATCAGTATCATCAATTTTATTTATTATGTATAAAATTTTAATTAGATTTAGCGATAATTTTTTTATGACATTAAGAAAAAGAGGTAGAATATGAGACCTGTGGTTGTAATAGTAAGAGATGGATGGGGTTACAATGAAAATCCTGAAGGAAATGCTGTAATGGCTGCTAACACTCCAAATATTGACTACTACAAAGAAAATTATCCATGGACTTTACTGGAATGCTCTGGAGAAGCAGTAGGTTTACCAGCAGGATACCAGGGCTCAAGTGAGGTAGGACATCTTAATATGGGCGCAGGTAGGATTGTGATTCAGGAATTAAAGAGAATTGATGATGGACTAAGAGATGGCTCATTTTTCAACTCGCCAAAATGGAAAGAAGTAATTGGAAACTGGAAAAAGAACGAATCAAGATTGCATTTATTTGGACTACTTCAAGATGAAGGGGTGCATGCACATCAGGAACATCTTTTTAAAATAATGGAGAGGGCAAGAAAAGAATATCCGGAAGGAGAAATAATAATTCATCCATTTCTCGATGGAAGAGATACACCACCAAGAAGCTGTCTTGAATATATTGCAAAACTAAACAAAGTTATGGAAAAAGTTGGAAATGTCAGAATTGGATCCATCATGGGCAGATACTACGCTATGGATAGATCAAGAAACTGGAAGCTTACAGACATTGCTTTTCGTTGTATAGTTGACGCTGAGGGAAGACATGCAAATTCAGCCGAGGAAGCAGTAAAGGAATCATATGAAAAAGATAAAACTCCCGATAATGTTGATATGTTTGATGAATATATACCACCTTATGTGATTGGAGATTATGATGGCGTTAAAGATGGTGATTCAATAATACATACCAACTATAGACAGGACAGAGCGATACAACTTTCAATGGCATTTGTAGAGCCAGACTATCCTGGAAATCTATCAAGAAGACCAAAGGTAACATATGTTGGATTAACAAGATACTACGACGAATTTAAAAATTATATTATTGAAGCTATGTCAAGCACTGGTGGCATGGAAAATATTCTGGGTGAGGTAATTTCAAACGCGGGATTAAGACAATTAAGAATATCCGAAACGCAAAAATTCAGACATGTTACAAGCTTTTTCAATGGCAAAAATACAACACCATTCCCACTTGAAGACCAGGTTGAAATAAAATCAAGATTTGACCCAGCCACATTTGCAAGCCACCCCGAAATGGAAGCATATAATGTAACGGATAAATTACTGGAGATTTTAAAGGATAATTCTTATTCATTTATACTTGTTAATTATGCCAATGGTGATATGGTAGGTCATACTGGAGATTTTAATGCCGCAAAGAAGGCAATAGAGATTGTAGATGAAAATGTAGGTAGACTCGTCACCAGATTGCTCGAACTTGATGCCCATGTCTTAATTACTGCAGATCATGGTAACTCAGAACAGATGATAGACTATGAAACTGGTATGGTAAAAACAAGCCACACAACGTTCCCTGTAGAGTGCATTTATGTATCTAATAACGCAAAAGGAAAAAAATTAAAGGACAGAGGTATACTATCAGATATAGCACCTACTGTGTTATACCTGTTAGGTCTTAAAATTCCTAAAGAAATGACTGCAGAAGTACTTATAGAAGATTAGTTTCAGATTAAACCTTTTTCTTTAAGCTTACGTCTATAAATTTCAGCATTTTCACCTATTACAACAAAGTGCACCATATCAGGCACATTATTTTCTTTTAGAAAGTTAACAATCTCACTAATAGCAATTTCAGCAGCTTCTTCTAATGGATAACCATAAGCTCCAGTGCTTATTGCGGGGAAAGAAATCGATTTCAGACCCTTTTCTTTTGCCAGTTTGAGACAATTTCTATAACACTTAGCCAGAAGTTCGGCTTCATTATTGTATCCGCCCCCATAAATAGGACCTACAGTATGAATAACATATATTGCCTTTAAATTGTAACCATTAGTTAGGACAGCTTCTCCTGTTGGTAATCCATTTGGGAATAGTTCTCGCCTTATTTTTTTACATTCTTCAAGCAACTTTGGTCCTGCTGCCCTATGGATAGCTCCGTCTACACCCCCGCCTCCCATCAAAGAACTATTAGCAGCATTAACAATGGCATCAACATTTTCTTTTGTTATATCACCCTCGACTAAAATTATTCTTCCCTTTACTTCCATGGGAACCTCCACAAATTAGTTTCAATTGTGCTATATAATATTCATACAATAACTTTCAATAATTTTAATCTTAATACAAATTTATCCTCACTCGTTTAATATAATAAGAACACAGCCTCATTTTCATATTTAAATATGTTATTCCATATTTAATATTGGGAAAATTTTTAATAATTTTCAACCGATTCAGATCAGAAATTTAGCAATGCCAATATTCTCAATATGTCTTTGTTTAAGATTGATTACTGAGAAATAAAGGAAAACGAATTATATGGGCAAAGAAAATTATGATAAGGAAATTGTTACACATCTCATTTTTAGGTTCTTGGTTATGTAGAAAAATTAGGGATGGTTTAAAGACATTCCTCTTTAAATATCTTTTTCAAAAAATTAGTAAACCCATCGCTATAATTGATATAACCACTACTGTCTATCCACATCGCATATACATCATCAAAATTTTTTAAAATTTCCCTTCCTTTTTCATATCCTGCTACGAAGAGCGCAGTTGCTAATGCATCAGCAAGTTCGGTATTTGGTGCTATAACTGTTACTGACTGGCAGTTGGATGAAGGGAGCCCGGTAAATGGATTAAGAAGATGATGATATTTTTTCCCATTGACAATATAATAATTTTCATAATCACCTGAAGTCGCTACTGATTCACTGGAAAGATTTAAAATCCCAATAATCTCACCAGGTTTTCTCGGGTGTCTTATCCCTACTTTCCATTTTTTACCATCAGCTCTTTTTATCAATCCAATATCACCGCCTGCATTTATTATCGCTCCCTTTATGATTGGAAAACTTGAAAGATAGTTTTTAACAGAATCAACAGCGTATCCTTTCGCAATCCCGCCAATTGTTATTCTTAGATTATCAAATTTTTTTGAAATTCTATTACCATTCATTAATGAAAGATTATTATATCCAACTATACCGGATAAAACATTGAGACTATCAATATCTGGTTCTTTTTTTATTTCCTTACCAAAGCTATATTGGTTGAGGTATGTACCTACAGTAATGTCAAAATAACCTAAAGTCTTTTTAGATATACTTATACTCCTTTTTATCATATTATAAAAATCTTCAGGTAGTTGCATTATCACATTGTTTTTCATCATATTAACATGATAAGAATAACTTTCTTTATTTCCCTCATAGAATATTCTATCAATACTATCGATAATATTAAACGCATTATTTACGATATTTGAAACGCTATCTTTAAGTTCACTCGAAGGAAATAAAACTGTAATTTCTATAATTGTACCAATGGAAAAGTGAGTATATTTTTTTAATGAAAATTCACTTATTTTACCACAGGAAAAAAAATAGATGGAAAATATAAATATTGAAAAGGATTTTTTTATCATTAAGAATTATTTACATAGTTATGGCATCAACATTTTTCAGTTTACCAAGCTTTACGTAAAGCCTATTTGGTGCACATACAATATCCCCGTATCTCTTTTCCCCCTCATGAATACATAGCTTACTTCTGCAGCAAGAGTTGATCACCTTTATCTTCCTATTTTTTGTTTGAAGAACGGATTTGCCAGCGAATCCTGAAATTATTATTTTATCGTAATCCCTCTTTAAATTTATTTTTTCAACGATTTTACCATCTACATATATCTCTGCCACATCTTTTTCTGTGTTATTAAATGAAAAAAGATTAAATAAACTATTCTTCTTTATTTCAAGGCATATTTTCCATTCCGCTTTAATACATGAACCTCTTAGGACTTCTGCCAGTCTCTTAATTTCATTCATACCCCTACTTAAAACAGGATCAATTACTCTGTCATCGTGTATAATTGTAAGCCCACCGTTGACCTGTCCGTGTTTTTCTAAATAATACAAAGCGCTATAACTTTTTATCAAATCATAAAATACAATAACATTACCTTTTTGTTTATATTGGAGTCCAAAATCTTTTGAAATTCCTTTAGTTAAGTCTATTAAACCTTTCTCAGGATTATCTGTAAAAAGAATAAATGATGTATCATCAAGTTCGTCACCAATTTCTACTTTAGGCAAAATCAATGTAGCTCCAAGTAAACCGGCCTCCTTTAAAAATTCTCTTCTTGAAATATTACCCTTCATCTCCCATCTCCTAATCACTTTTTATTACTCTTACAATTTTAAACATTGTTAAATCTTTTCTCGATATCTTACTAAAGATATACTTTATCAAAAACCCTGATAAAATTACTACAAAAATTCCAACACAAAAAGATATCAGTTCAGGATACCCATCTGAAATCTTTGTTTTTAATAGTGAATATGAAAGGGATATTGAGCTTATAAAAAACAGTAGGGGTATACCATACTGTATTAAAGATATTTTTAAAATATTTTGGCCAACCTTTTCTATCTCAACCAATTCGCCACTACTGATTTGTCCGTCATATTTTATCTTTATCTTCCGTTTTCCATTTCCACCTATGTTACATAAAAATCTTCCGGAACAATTATCACATTCACCAGTCTGAACAAGTTCAACAGTCACACTATCACCATTTTTATCAACAATAATTCCCATCTCCTTATCACTGTCCTGATTCATTTTTCCTTCTCCGGATCACCAACTATTACAATACATTTTGTCGGGCATTTATCCGTTGGTAATATAGGTTCCTTTGTGTATTTTTCATAGTCAACAACTGCCAGATTATCAATAACTTTAAAGCCTTCACCTCCAGTTGCTCTTTCACATATACCGCAGGAAATGCAGGCAGCGGAACACACACTCCTTGCAAGTCTCGGATTATCTCTATTTTTGCATAAAACAAAAACATTTCTGTTAATAGGATGGAGTTCAATAATATTTCTAGGACAGGCTTCAACACACTTTCCACAACCGGTGCATTTATCACGATCTACAACAGGAATACCGTCAGGACTCATATATATCGCATCAAATGGGCATACATCAACACAATCTCCAAAACCTATACATCCCCAATTACATGCCCTTTCTCCACCACCTACAAGATGAGCTGCAAGACAGGATTCCACTCCAATATATTCAGCTTTCTTTTTCTGGTTTTTTCTATCACCTCTACATAACACAACAGCTACATTTCTAACCTTCTCTTTTACCTCAAGTCCAAGTAGTTTTGATATTTTCTCAATACTTTCACTATTAGCGACTGGACAACTGCTGGGCTCCATATCACCCTTCAGAATAGCCTCCGCCATCGCAGCACATCCAGCAAATCCACATGCTCCACAGTTTGACCCTGGAAGTAAATCAATAATTTCTATAAGTCTTGGATCTTCTTCAACTGACAATTTTTTACTGGCAATAGATAATCCGACAGAAAATAACGCACCCAATGCCCCCATTGTTAATATTGCATATAGTATAGTTATAACTGTCATATCAACCTCTTTAAATCAATCCTGCAAATCCCATGAAGGCCAAAGCAAGGCAACCAGCTGTTATCATTGTGATACCAGCGCCTTTGAATGGCTCCGGTACATCAGCAATATCGAGCTGCTCACGAATCCCAGCCATTATAGAGATAGCAAGGGTAAAGCCAGCTCCCGCTCCAAAACCAAATACAATACTTTCAATAAAATTATATTCCTTTAAAACCATAAAAAGCGCCAATCCGAGTATTGCGCAGTTTGTAGTAATTAGTGGCAGATATATTCCAAGGGCATCATAAAGGGGTTTACTAACTTTCCGTACAAACATCTCAACCAATTGTACTAGACTGGCAATTACAAGAATAAATGAGACAATCTGTAGAAATTCTAGATTCAAAGGAATCAACACAAGATAATAAATCAGCCACGTTACCGTAGCAGTCATTGTCATGACGAATGTTGTAGCAAGCCCCATACTAACCGCAGGTCCTAGCTTTTTCGAAACACCCACAAAGGGGCATAACCCAAGAAAGTATGTTAATACATAATTATTAACAACTGCAGCAGATATAAATACCAGTAATAAATTCATAGATTACCTCAACATCATTTTTTCTCTAATCCTATCTTCTTATTTATCCAGTTTGCAAATCCAATCATTAAGCCCAAAGTCAAAAATGCTCCTGGCGGCAAGATCATAACAAGCCAGGTATCGAAGCTCTCTGGCATTACCTGGATGGAAAAAATTGTCCCTGATCCCAATAGCTCTCTTACTATACCAAGCACCGTTAGTGTAAGTGTAAAACCTATACTCATTCCCAACGCATCAGCTATCGCCATGTGTACAGGATTTTTCGATGAAAAAGCTTCCTGCCTACCAAGAATAATGCAGTTTACAACTATCAATGGAACATATGGACCAAGAGCTTTACTTATCAGTGGGAAAAAGGCAGCCATTGTCCTGTCGGCAACAGTAACAAATGTGGCAATAATAACAATGAATGTAGGAATTCTTACCTGTCTTGGTATAACCTTCCTGATTAGCGAAACCAGAATGCTGGACATTGTAAGTGTGAATATAACAGCAATCCCCATTGATAATCCATTTATAGCTGAATTGGTAACAGCGAGCGTCGGGCATAATCCAAGAAGCATTCTTAATACGGGATTATCCCTCCATAAACCTTTTAAAAATTCGTATAAAATTGAGCTCTTCCTCGTTGCCATTTTTTACTCCTGATTCTCCAGAAATATTTTTCTGCTTTGACTAATTGTATTATTTAAAATCTTAACAACTGACCTAGAAGAAATTGTTGCACCTGTTATTGCCTGAATCTGATTTGGCTCTGTCGGTTTCTGATTTTTTACCCATGTTATCTGCGGTAATACCTTCAAACCTTTAAACTGATCCGAAAACCAATTCCTATCATTTGGCTTAGATGGATCGTTTACTATTTTTGTCCCCAATCCTGGCGTCTCTACCTGTTCAAGTATTTTTATTGCAAGTATTTTTTCCATATTCAAATCCATACCCACAAGTATAGATATTTTCCCTTGAAATCCATTTCCTTCTGCTAAAAAAGCAATCCCCAACTTTTTATTATCCTTTGAATAACCGACATAAAAAGTCATCCCACTCTTTTCTACTTCCTCATATCTTACAGCGCCCGGAATAACTTCGAATATAGCTTTTCTCTGCTCAGACTGACGATATTTCTGTATTTTTGGATATGTATAAAAATTATATATTGATAAAATTGCTCCGCTTAAAATAGCAGTAACTGATAATACTATAATCATCTTAGCAGTTGTATTCATTTTCTCTCCCCAAATATCCTAGGTCTGGTATATCTATTTATTAATGGAGTAACAGAGTTCATCAGAAGAATTGAATACATTACTCCCTCAGGCAAACCACCAAATAGTCTTATAATAATAAGGATAACACCAGCTCCTATTCCAAAAATCCAGGAACCCAAAGGGGTAATAGGAGAAGTGACCATATCCGTTGCCATAAAAAACGCTCCCAACATCAAACCACCCGATAATAGATGAAATAATGGATCTGGATACTGCTGTGGATTTATAAGCCAGAACAAGCCCCCAAAAACTGCAACTGTTCCTAGGTAACTAACCGGAATTCTCCAATCTGCGTATTTGAGGAAAAGTATAACCAACCCCCCGATAATAATCGCTATGGCACTGGTCTCCCCAATACAACCACCTACATTACCCCATAACAAATCAATATACGGCGTTAATGTCTTTTCAAATTTAAATGAACCTAGTGGAGTTGCAGCTGTAATAGCATCGACAGCATTTGAGGTCGCCTGAGAAACTTTATGGGCATTCATCCAGCTCTTTTGCTGAAGTATAGTTGGTGTCCATGTTGTCATTTTTACGGGAAATGACGCCTGCAGAAAAGCACGACCAATCAAAGCAGGATTAAAAATATTATATCCAAGTCCACCAAAAACCTGTTTCCCAATTCCAATTGCAAATATTCCACCTATAATAACAGCGTAAAATGGTATTGCAGGAGGAAGCACCAAAGCTAGCAAAAGTCCTGTGATAACAGCGCTGCCGTCATAAACGGTTACCCTTTGTTTCCTCAATAGTTGTATTATAGCTTCAGTCGTTGCAGTCGCTAAAATCGAAACAAGCATGACCCAGAGCGCCCTCAAACCAAAAAAGTAAATACCCATCGCAGATGCCGGAATCAACGTTATAACAACTGTCCACATTATCTTTGGTACACTTTCACCAGATTTTTGGTGTGGTGATGGAGAAAGAAAAAGCAGTTTTTCCTCAAGTCTGTTTTTCTTGTTCTTATCCATCTGATTTACTCTTTCTTATTTAGTCTATTGACCATAAACTTTCCAATTTTAATATATTGAACCAAAGGAATATGGGATGGACATACATAGCTGCATGAACCACATTCAATACAGTTTAATATCCCATAATCGTTCGCTTCCTTATAAAGAGCCTTCTTAGAAAAATGAGCAATTCTTGTAGGGATTAGAAACATAGGACATACGCTGACACAGTTTCCACACTGAATGCAGGGGTAAACCTTTTCAACAAATCCCTTATCATCCTTTAAGCATAAAATACCACTTGTACCCTTTATTATTGGTACATCAAGACTTCCAAGTGCAATCCCCATCATAGGACCACCCATTATAACTTTTATTTTATTCCCTGTAAGTCCACCGCAGTATTCTATAACATCTTTCACTAGTGTACCTATTGGTATTAAAAGGTTTTTGGGCTCTTTTATTCCATCACCTGTAATAGTCACAACTCTCTCGATAAGTGGTTTCCCATACACTACAGCGTCATGAATTGCAGCAACAGTACCAACATTATTCACAATAACACCTACATCCATCGGTAATCCGCCTGCTGGGACTTCCCTATTCAGGATGGCTTTTATCAGCATCTTTTCGGCACCTTGCGGATACTTTGTTTTTAAAACAGATACTTCAATATTATCATAGTCCTTTATATAACCGTTTATAATCTGAATTGCCTCAAGTTTATTATTTTCTATTCCAATATAGGACTTCCGGATACCAAGAGCTTTCATGATTATCTGTATGCCTTTGATAATTTTCTCCGGGAATTCAATCATCATCCTGTAATCAGTTGTAAGATAGGGTTCGCATTCACAGCCGTTTAATATAAAGGTATCAATCTTTTTATTTCTTGTAGGACTGAGTTTGACATGCGTTGGAAAAGCTGCACCGCCAAGTCCAACTATACCAGCTTTCTCTATTATCGATACTATATCATCACCAGAGAGTTTATCCAAATCTCTTTTTTCTTCAATAACTTTTGATTCACCTTCTTCAGTTGCAACTATATGAACCATTTTATCAGAATAACCAAGAGGATGAAGAAAAGTATCCACTGTTTTCACTTTTCCCGTTATGCTTGCATGTATATAGCCTGAAATAAAACCAGATGACTCCCCTATCACCTGTCCCTTTTTGACATCCATTCCTTTTTCTACTATAGGTTTAGCCGGACTACCAACATGTTGAAACAACGGGATAAATACTTCCCTCGGTGTTGGAAATCTCTCAATTTTTTTATGTTCCGTTAACTCTTTAAATTCCTTAGGATGCACACCTTTCCTGAAAGTCAGTAATTTCATCTAAAACATTCCCCCTAAAATAACTTGTATTATTTTGCAAAATTAATACCATAAAATCTCTCGACATAAAATTTTAAAAACATTCTATAAATTAAAAAAGAAATTCTATTTCATTAGAATTACGAAATCAAACTTTAATCAATAAACCACCACTTGACACCATATGTGTAAAGCCTATTTCTATATGGCATTAATGGAAGCGCTGAGAAAAGTCGTCCATTAAGATTATAAGTTGCATAATAAATGTAAAATGAGCTGACTTTAGCACCTATCTCTCCTGATATATATAATTTATCATTATTAAATACATCAAAGTTTATAATGCCAATTGAATTTGTCTCTTCAAACCAGGCTACATGATCATATCCCTTTAAATACCAAACTCCACCTGAAAAATATATTTTTAAATTCCCCTTAAATAGATAAAAATACCCATTTATTGAACTATTAGCATAAAAAGATAAAAATCTATCACTTTTATTTTTAACGGGTATAATAACCTTATTGGATAATTTTACATAATTTTCGAATTTAAAATCAAACTGTAACCGCAGGAAAAATTCGTTAATAGAAATTTCATTAAATCCTACATATCCAATATTAGGCTTGTTTTTAAAGGGTAGATAGAAGTCAGCCGAAACAAATTTTAAACCGGCATAAGAGGCAAAATATTTACTATTAAAGTTCAATTCCAGTCCCCTATCTAGAACTGAAAATCCTTTCGTCAAATCGTAATTACTTAAAGTATCCTTCATTACCTCGTATATAAGTGGATAGAAATAAAAATCCCTTGATAAGTTAAGCTTCATTTTAAGATATTTTGACAAATTCAAACTGATATAAGAATTTATCACTGCATTTGTATTTACTAAACCTCCCCTGATAAAAAATTCAAAATACTTTGTATTCTTCCAGGTCTGGATGCTTTGTCTTATTTCATATCTTCCATATTTACCTTCGCTAAAGAATGTATAATTCATCGCATTAATATTAATTTTCATATCCTGTTTAAAAATTCTGAAATTACGATTGTATAATATCTGATACTGACTCGATTCGCCATCCATTTTTATATCACCCAGCCTCCGCCGGTATATATTTGCACTTGTTAATAATCCTATTTTATATCCATTAATCGAATCGGGATTCTCAAGAGAAACATATCCACCAACTCTATAATTTTTATCACTCCCTGCAAAATCATAATAAGCCGTAGACATATTATACTCTGATACACCAGGCATATATTTATTATAAAATATGCTGGACCTCAAAATCAAACCCTTCGGATAGAATTCTGTGATGAGCCTGTAATTTTGATTTAAACTCTCTCCTATAGATCTACCATATTTAGAACCATATAAATTATACCTGCCATCATAAGAAATGTTGGAAAATTCAAATCCCCATATTCCTTTTTCATAGTAGCTTCCACTTGCAAATCCATATACATTTAGAAAAGAATAATCCCCTTTTGTGTAGCCAAATCCCGTGATAGGTGTTGTCAAATAACCATTATAACCTGCTGATAATGTATTAAAATTTATCTTATTGATATAAAATCTTGACTTTCTCCATAGGTTTGGTATATCGCTAAACAAAGGATCTATTTCTATGAAACCATCCCTCTTATCCATAAAGGTATAATCTGGAAGGTTATAATATATATTTGCATTTTTAATTCCCCAGTCATCGTAATCAATTGAAATAACATCGCTTGTGTTTTCTATCAAATCTGAAATTTTCATTGGAAATAGTGATGTATCAATACAGAACGATACATGTGAAGAATCGATCATTGAGTAAATAGGTTGGTATATCATTAAAAATACAAATAATACAAATACTGTTATTTTCAACATTCCCATTTTAATTTTCACTGTAATTAATAAAAATTGCCCTGTATAAAATTCTTGAAATATATGGTACAATAAGAGCAAATATTATAGTGTTTGAGACAATATGAATGATACTGAATCCAACACCTGCTATAATCACCGCTATTATACCTTTTGCGTCAAAACCAGCAGTAATGGGATACGCAATTGTTGTTGCTACGTCGTAAAACAAAGTGAGAAGTAGCCCAATCAACCCTATAATTATTGATATTTTCTTATAATCACCCTTTAATACTCTTTTGGATAATAATCCCCCTGTAAATCCAATAATTGCACCAGAGACTGATTGAAGGACAATAAGAGGTGGAAACATCAAACCTGAACCGAAGGGATTTAATGCAGAGAACAAAAATTCACCTATTAATCCTATAATAGCGCCCTTTAATTTTCCCATCAAGACACCAGATATAAAAATCATAGCAATTATCATCTCAACATTTGGCACCATTATCAATGAATAGCCCAATCCTAAAATTAAGGCTATAAATAACCCTATAAACGCTATACTTTTTGTCTTTGATAAAATTTTTTCCTGCACTGCCAAATACTATTCTCCGAACAATCCACCCTGAGTCTTTTCTGTCTTATCCCTTTTTTTATCTAAGGTTCTTCCTTCATCTCCCTCTTCATTACCTTTGTCTATAATAACATTGCTATCCATTACCGCAACATCCTCCGTAGTCCTTTTGTATTCCCCTTTAAACAATGCACGATGGAAATAATTATTTTTTGATGTCCAGTTTCCTGAACTTGAGTCACAGATTATGCTATTTTTCATCTGGTACAATCTTGTATCCATCTCATCTATCTGATGTACAATCTGTGCTTCAATAAACGCTGGTTCCTTTGGAGATTGCCACTCGAACTTACCGTGATGAGAAAGGATAATATGCTCAAGTTTAAGCTTTAGCAACTCTGGAAAGTTTTTAATTTTTTTTATCTCTTCCAGTAGTATGTCTCTACCCAGCACCACATGACCGAGAAAATTCCCCTCATCGGTATATTCTGGAAAGATTTCTCCTGACAATTCTCTTATCTTGCCTATATCATGAACCAATATCCCTGCAATAAGCAAGTCACGATCAATTTCCCCTTTGTATATTTCACTAACAGCATCTACTATTTTCAATGTTATATAAATATGCTCAAGTAGTCCCCCTCTATATGCGTGATGTAGTTTCATTGAACCAGGAAATGATTTAAGACTCTTTTCATATTTTATATAAATCCTTTTTAAAAGCTCTTTCAAAGCCTGATTACTGATACTTTCGATACTATCCATAATTTCATCCCACATTTCATCAATATTACGACTTGTAGTCATTATAAAATCTTCATAGGTAATATTTTTTTCTGCCAATCTGTCAGGCTCAATCTTTTTCACTCTCTCCAGCTTCACTTGAACATTATCCCTGAATCTTTCAACAAATCCAACAACTCCTATTATATCACCTCTATTTATATAATCATTTATCCGTTCTGAATTATCCCACACCTTAGCATTTATTGAACCTGTCTTATCAACAAGTTCAAGATCAAGATACAAATTTTCATTCTTCGCTACTTTTAATTCCTTCTTTTTTACCAGAAAATACCCTACGAATTTATCGCCTTCTTTTAATTCATTTATGTATTTCCTTTCCACTTCCTCCCTCTCATAAATGTGGTATTAATTTAAAAATTTAATTAGAGTTTGGAAAAGATTAATTATCAAATTTTAGCATAATTAAAAACATCTGTTATAAACCGAATTAAATATTTGAAAAATCTAAAATAAAATTACTCCAATCATTCCCCAGGTTTCATCTGATTAAATGCTAAAATTTTAAGACCTAATAATCACAAAAATTATTTAATTTAAATTGTGAGTAAAATTAGGAACACGACAATTATCGTTATATCATTCCTTTTCTTGCTAATTTTACTTCTTTTAAATGATTTCATTAAAATGAAAAGATATTCACTCGATGTAACTGATAAAATTCCCATAATTGTTTTCAGCCTCGGCTGGCATACAGGGATAACAATTGAATATAAATGCATACCTAAAAGATATAAAAAATATTTTGATGATTTTAGAGACTACAAATATATCGAGATAAGCTGGGGTGATGCAAAATTTTACCAGGATCGATCACCGAGGATAAACTATCTCCTTGCTGCAAGGGCGATTCTACTGCCAACACATGGGATACTGCATATTACAGGGTTTAATCTATCTATAGAATTATTTTATAAGTACTGTTCAATAAAAAAGATCAATATTACAAACAGTGATTTCAAAAAGATGATGGATTGCATTACTTCATACTTTGTTTTGAATCGGCATTATCAGCCAATACGAATATCTCAAAGCCTTTATGCCTATGGTTGGTTTTATGAAAGCAGAGGTATTTACATCTTTCCGATAACATGTAATGTTTGGACGGCACTTATATTAAAAAAAGCCGGACTTGATATAACCCCTATATTTTATCAATCAGCAACACTATTGATGTTTATGTTGGATCAAATCCGTGAATATTCACTGGAATAACTGCTTTATATAAATTTTATAGTCTATGTTGATAATAGAATATGTTTATGGTAAATTCGATTTAGATTATTAAAAGTGAGAATAATTCTATGAATGAACATGAAATTCTGATGAAAAAAGCACTAAAGCTGGCTGAAAAAGGACGAGGTTATACAAGTCCAAATCCTGTAGTAGGCGCTGTGATTGTAAAAAAAGGCAAAATAATTAGCGAAGGTTATCACGATACCTTTGGCAAGCCACATGCCGAGGTAATAGCTTTGCAGAAGGCTGGAGAAGAAGCATTCGGTGCCACCTTATACGTTAACCTTGAGCCATGCTGTTTTTCTGGTAAGACACCTCCCTGCACTCAGGCTATTATTAATGCAGGGATAAAAAAGGTTGTTGTAGGGACAATTGACCCTAATCCCCGAGTAAATGGGAAAGGTATAAAAATTTTAAAAGAAAATGGTATTGAAGTAGTCGTCGGAGTTCTTGAGAAAGAGTCAAAGGAAATAAATAAGGGGTTTTTTAAATATATAACAAAAAAACTTCCATACATAACCTTAAAATTTGCCATGACACTCGATGGATTTATTGCCGATGTTTCTGGAAACAGCAAATGGATATCATCTGATAAATCAAGAATATTAGTAAAAACAAAGCGTAAGAGCTATGACGCTATTATGGTAGGAATTGGTACAGTACTCAAAGACAATCCGGAGCTATTACCCGCTGAGAAAGATGGCTTCATTCCTTATAGGGTTATAATTGACGATCTACTTAATATACCTATTACAGCCAGACTTTTAAACGACAATTTCAGAAAAAGAACCATTATTGTAACAAAAAATGTTGCCAAGAATAAAAAAATAAATGAACTCAAAGGCAGAGGGGTAAAAATTGTAATTTCAAAAGAAAATGATTTTGGATGGATTGATCTGAATGATGCCCTCAAAAAACTTGCAGATTTTGGTATAACTTCTATCTATTGTGAGGGCGGCAGTCAGTTAGCTGGCAGCCTGATAAATGAAAATTTAGTGGACGAGATTGAGATATTTATTGCACCTAAAATAATTGGAAAAGGAATAAATTTCGTATCAGGTTTTTGTAAAAGTATTGACGAATACATTAAACTAAAATTTACAAATGTGGAAAAGATTGAAGAAGACCTGCATATAATAGGGAAATTCAATTAAATGTTCACAGGGTTAATTGAAGAGATAGGTAAAATTAAAAATTTAAAATATATAGGAAGCCTATTAAAGGTTGATATAGAATCATCTAAATGTATAGAAAACCTCAAAATTGGAGACAGTATATCTGTCAACGGAGTATGCTTAACTGTTACAGATTTAGGCAAAACCTCTTTTAGCTCAGAAGTTTCAAGGGAAACAGTTGAAAGAACTACATTTAAAATTATAAAAAAAGGTGATTATGTAAATCTTGAAAGACCTTTAACAATTAATGAAATGCTTGGAGGTCACCTTGTACAGGGACATATTGATTGTGTTGTAAAAATTTCAAATATTAAAAATATTGGGGAATCTACGGAATTCATGATAAATATTCCTAATGATTTTATCGAATATATTGTAGAAAAAGGTTCTGTTGCATTAGATGGTATAAGCCTGACAGTTGCAAGACTTATTGGAAATAATATTATAATTTCGATAATACCAGAAACGTTAAAAAGAACAACACTTCAATATAAAAAGAAGGGTAATTATCTCAATCTTGAGGTAGATATTATTGCTAAATATGTTAAAAATTTCGTAACAAAAATTGATTCTAATTCACTAAATTTAGGCAAATTAAAATCTATGGGTTATTAGAAAGTGGTAATAAACAAAATCGAAGAAGCAATTGAAGAAATAAAAAAAGGGAACATAGTAATCATCGTTGATGATGAAAGCCGGGAAAACGAAGGCGACATGGTAATGGCAGCTTCCAAAATAACACCGGAAAAAGTTAATTTTATAACAAAATACGCTCGAGGGTTGCTCTGTGTTGGTATCACTGAAAATATAGCGAAACAGCTCTATCTTAATCCCATGGTAGAAGAAAATACAGCCCTACATAAAACAAGATTCACCGTAAGCGTCGATGCAATAAAAGGTACTACGACAGGTATATCCGCATATGATAGAGCGATTACAATAAAAAAACTTGCCGACCCAAAAGCAAAACCCGATGATTTTGCAAGGCCAGGTCATATATTTCCAATAGTAGCAGTCGAAGGGGGAGTACTACGAAGAGCAGGGCATACAGAAGCGTCAGTGGATATTGTAAAGCTAGCTGGGCTCTATCCTGTAAGTGCCCTATGTGAGATAATGGATGAAGATGGCAATATGGCTCGCGGTGAGTCTTTAATAAAATTGGCAAATACACATAACCTAAAAACAATAACAATAGCAGATCTAATTGAATATAGAAGAAGAAAAGAAAAATTAATTAATAGAATCAGTGAAGCAACACTGCCAACAAAATATGGTACTTTTAATATTATTCTGTATCAGGATAGTGCAAAAGGTGATGAGCATATTGCAATGGTTATGGGAAAAGTAGACGATGGAAATCCTATTCTCGTAAGAGTTCATTCAGAGTGCTTTACGGGAGATGTTTTAGGTTCAATGAGATGCGATTGTGGTGATCAATTGCATAAAGCACTTGAAATGATTAGTAATGAGGGTAAAGGAGTGCTATTATATCTAAAACAGGAAGGAAGAGGTATCGGATTAAAACATAAATTGCAAGCATATCAGCTTCAGGATAAGGGACTTGATACTGTAGAAGCCAATGTAAAACTGGGATTCAAGCCCGATTTGAGGGACTATGGTATAGGAGCTCAGATATTGGTTGATCTCGGCATAAAAAAAATGAGACTCCTAACAAACAATCCAAGGAAGATAGTCGGACTTGAAGGATACGGATTGGAGGTCGTTGAAAGAGTACCAATTGAGGTACCACCAAACCCTATAAATATAGAATATTTAAAAACTAAACGAGACAAACTTGGTCATCTTATTCTTAATAAAAACGATAAGGAGAGCCATGGTAAAAAACATTGAGGGAAGATATTTTGGAGAAAAGCTTAAAATCGCCCTAATTGCTAGTCGATTTAACGAAACTATCACAAAGAAACTCATCGAAGGTGCAGTCGATTGTCTAACAAGGCATGGCACTGATAACAAGGATATTCATATTGTTTGGGTACCGGGAGCATTTGAAATCCCTAAGACCGCAAAGGAGGTAGCTGAATCTGGATTATACGATGGTGTGATATGTCTGGGTGCTGTAATAAGAGGAGCCACACCACACTTTGATTATATAGCAGCAGAAACTGCGAAAGGAATAGCAAAAGTGGGGATCGAAGCTGATGTACCAATTATCTTTGGTGTACTCACTACAGATACGATAGAGCAAGCTTTGGAAAGAGCTGGAACAAAGGCTGGTAATAAAGGCTGGGACGCTGCTCTCAACTTACTGGAAATGGTAGATCTATTCAAACAACTCAGGGAATTAAAGCACAAATAAAAGAAAAAATTTGCGTCATAAACTATTTGCACTGTTAATAATATATTCTTTTATATATACTCAGGTAAGGATAGGGGAATGGAAATACATTACCTCTAAGCTTTCATTCAATGACCTTGAAATACTAAATGATAAAATATTTGCTGCTACATCCGGAGGTGTTATTTCTTTTGACCCCGTAAATAATAAATTCGAGATAGGTTCATTAAGTCAAGAACTGGAGTCATACAATTTTTATAGTATAAAAAAAGATGATAAAGGATTTATATGGTTAGCAGCCGATTATCCATTTGCTAAAATTTATATTTTAGACTCAAAAAACTTAAACATAAATCAGGTTTTTGATGAGTACACCTGGGATAAAAAACTTACCGCAATCAAAGGCTTTGCTTTTCGTGAAAATGATGCTTTCGTTATATTTCAAGATAATGTTGATTGGGGCTTAATGTATTTCACCTATAATAAACTAAGATCACGATGGGAATATCGAGAATTATATAAGAATTTTCCAATCGATATATACAGAATAAACAATGTTTCGGTTATAAATGACACAATATATATATGTACCGACAACGGACTGCTATATGCTGATTTAAAAAATAATACAAATCTCATCGATAGAAATAACTGGGATATTGTCCCATCTACATTAGGGTACAAAATCCAGAATATAAAATTATACATGGATAAAAAATTATTTAATAAATATGACCTGAACGCTAATATTGATACCCTGATAACAACAACAGATTTAGCACACTACGAGATTTATAATACGATAGGTATGCCGATAAGGAATTTTAATGTAATGGGGGATTCTATTCTAATCTCAACTGATAGATATTTTATACTAATTATCGCAAATAAAACTGTTAGCCTGTTTCCTGGAAATAATTTTACATGCTCAGTGGTAGATAAAGAGGGTAATATATGGGCAGGTTCTCGAATTCAAGCTCTTTTTAAAATTTCTATAGATGGTTTAGTAAAAAAATTCATCCCCAATACTACAGTTACAAACGCTTTCTCTGCACTATATGTGGATGAAAGCGGAAATCTTATAGCTGGTTCAAGAAAAGGAATAAGCTATATTTCCAGTGACAAAATTTATAATATCGTATTTTATCCATATCATAAATCCATCAAGAACAGATTTAATTTATTATCTGATACGGTAAATTATTTTTTAGCAGATACACTGCCTGCATACTTTGGAAGTGAAGGAATTATAAATACTATAATTAAAAGAGGTAACTGGTTCTATGCTGATATGAGTCATTTAAATCTAATAGGTGATATAAATGAAGGTGGTGTACTAAAATTCAATTTTCAGAATCTTGATCAATACATTGCCTACGACACCACTAACTATTATGTTGCAGGTAGTGAAGGTAAAGGCGGTGAATCATCCTATGTTGTACTTGGTAGGATGACTGTCGATCATAGTGGAAATATATGGGTGTGCAATCAATTTGCAGAAAATGACAGCGTACTTTTTGCAATTACTCCAGATAACAGGTTTATTCACTTTTCTATTAGTGAATCAAAGGGAGCATTAAACTATATATTAACAGACATTGCTATAGACAATAAAAATAGAGTATGGGTATCTTCCTATGCCCATACATCAGAGACTTCTCCCTCATCAGGTGGAATAGCAGTACTTGACCATAAAAATACTCTATTTGATAAATCCGATGACGAATGGGTATGGATCAGTACAAACAAAGGTCTGTCAAGTAACAATGTTTATTCAGTCGCCTTCGATAAAGATAATGAACTCTGGATTCTAACTGCAGATGGTATTCAAAGGGCTGGTGTAGCTGATAATTTCCCGAAGAAAATATTTAGTTATATTGAATCGCCAGTATTAACCGGTATACCTTTCGATAAATTTTCCAGAATAAAAATTGATAACCTTGGAAATAAATGGATAACTACGTCTGGTGCTGGAGTAAAGCTCTATACTTATGAAGGTATCTGGTATAACAATGTTGAAGGGTTTACCTCTTCTAATTCAGGACTCCTATCCGATAATATTATGGACATTGCATTTTATGAACCTGATGGATTAGTGTTTTTTGCGACATCGCAAGGTATCTGTGTTTTAAAGTCAGAATTTGGATATTATGGAGAGAAATACAGAAAACTGAAAATATTCCCATCTCCCTACAAAATACCTTCTTCTGAATATATGGTAATCGATGGCTTATTGCAGGGTTCTGAGGTAAAAATTTTTACTATCGATGGGTATTTTATAAGAAAATTGACAAAGGAAGATGGCAATGTAATTGGTTCTCAAGCATACTGGGATGGTAAAGATAAACATGGAAATTATGTTTCATCAGGAGTTTACCTAATAATGGCATATATTCGAGAAGGTCAACACACAGTTGAAAAAATTGCTATAATTAAAAATAAGTAGTACGCAGATTCTTTTGGAAAAGCCTAATATTCTCCCCATTTAAAAATCAATAAATTTATTCTTCTTTAGAATAAATAAGAACGTACCAAGTCGTTGGTATCTTGGTTCAACCTTTTGACCAAAATATTCATATAGCTCGTCTGCTATTTCAGCAGCATTTTTCTTACCGTCTATTTTAATCCACGCTAAGCTACCTACCTCATCAAGATGTATCCTATAACAAGGCCTTTTCATTATAGGCAAAAGGTATCTTTTTAATATGCTTCTGGAAAATTTAGGCTTCAAAAGTACTACTCTTTCTTGCGAGTCTATTTCATGTTTAACTAAGGGACGGGGTACGATCTCTTTTAAATTTATCTCTTTTCCCCGTCCCTTATTTCCTTTCCTCATAATTATTTGCTTTTAGATTTAATTAGTTCTTTATATGGGTATCTAACTAAAATATAGCCTAGAAATAGGAATACCAGCAATCCGAGCCACCAGAAACCATGAAATGTTACCGGCAGACCAACCAATTCTCTAAGATTTATATTTCCCACTACGAGACCAGCTAATATAATGCCTACCAGCGCTTCGCCGGCTACAAGACCCGAAGCAATTAAAAGCCCTGTGTTGTCAAGTGTATCTTTGTCCTGCTGGCTTTCAATTTTTTTCTTTGCAACTGCATCGACAATAAGTTTTATTAATCCACCTACAAAAATAGCTGATGTCGTATTGAAAGGCAGGTACATCCCAACTGCAATCAACATTGGAGATGGAGAACCAATCAAAATAAGCGCAAATGAAAACAGCATGCCAGCAATAACAAGTGGCCATGCCATCTCCCCTGCCACTATCCCTTTACTCATCATTGCCATTAAGCCTGCCTGCGGTGCCGGTAAAGCTTCGCTACCTATTCCATTTGCCTTATGGAGTAACATTATCGGCAATACTAACACTAATGCGGCAGCAATCACTCCCAGAAGACCACCTATCTGCATTTTCCAGGGGGTACCGCCAAGGATATGCCCTACTTTCCAGTCCTGAATCATATCTCCAGCAACACCAGCAATACAACAAACTACGGACGCAACCCCCAATACTGCTGCCACGCCAGGGTCACCCTTCATACCAATAAGTACCATCAAAACTGCAGCAATCAGCAAAGTTGATAAAGTTAGACCAGATATCGGGTTTGAAGAGCTACCTATTATACCAACCAGATATCCTGCTACTGCTGCAAAGAGCAATCCAGCAAAACCCATTACAATCGCAGACAATATTGATGATCCAATATTATGTGTAAATGTTTGATATAAAAATATCATGCAAATTATTATAACACCTATTGCTATAAGCACAAAACCAAAGGGGACATCTTTCTCAGTTCTTAAGACATTATTCTCTTTTGTACCTCCTGCAGCTTTTAGATCAGCTACACCCCTTTTAATCCCATTCGCAAGATTCTTCCTCATCTTGAATAATGTGTAAAATGCACCAACAAGCATACCGCCGACTGCTATTGGTTTGACTGTAGAGCTATAAGCCGATTTCGCAATATCAGCCCAACTGCCATCAGCAGTGAAGGGTAATAAATTATTGTACATTAAAAACATTACTATAGGCATTAAAAATAACCAACCAAAAACACCCCCTGAAAAAGTTATTGCTGCAAGCCTGAATCCGATAATATAACCCACACCAAGAAATGCTGGAGAGGCCGCCGGACTTTGCAGAAATATACCTCCCTTTTGAGAAAATTGGGCTGTTACTGTTTCTTTATTCTCGGTAAAAGCTTTCAATATCTGGCCCTTTCCATCCAGCAGACTAATTTTAGAAAGGGCAAAATGAAAATACCCTTTCACAGTATCTTTTATAATTTGTATTCCGTTAGGATTCTTAAAGAGTTCGATAAGTGCAGCAATACCTATGCTTGAAAATACATATTTTGCTCCTGTCTGTCCACCCTGCCCGGCTTTTACAATTTCTGCACAGGCTCTACTCTCTGGATATGGTAAAGAGACATCCTCAACCATCGTTTTTCTTAACATAATGACAAGTAATACGCCTAGAACTCCTCCGACAAGCATTAACAAAGTCGATTTGACATAATCAAAATCACTCCACACTCCGGTCATTACAAATGCTGGTAACGTAAAAATAGCTCCAGCTGCTAATGCCTCCCCTACTGCTCCAGTAGTTCTAGCGATATTTTCCTCAAGAATAGTTCCTTTAAAAGGTCTTAAAAACGCCATAGAGATAACAGCAGCGGGAAATGTAGCGGCAACAGTCATACCTGCCTTCAACCCTAAATATGCATTAGCTGCCCCAAGTACAATTGCTAAAATTACACCTAAAAACAAAGCTTTAAAAGTAAGCTCCCTCATACTGGTTTCTGGTGGAACAAATGGTTTGAACTCTTTACTAGCCAATTTGCACCTCCTTATTTTTATTAAAATTTAACTAATAAAAACTTAAAACCATAAAATGCGAATTAAACTAAGTATCTATATTTTATTAGTCAAGCAAATAAAGGGTATCATAGTATAAAGATCTACCGAAAATTAAATCTAATAGACAGATTCATTAACATGCAATTATTTTGGAAAAGCTATTTCTTTAAACTATCATAATTACTTCCTTGTCTTATTCCTATTTTTCTAATATTTTACCAAGTTTTATAATACTATTGGAGAAAGATTTATATGGTTAAAAAAGGTTTACCAGCTGAGGCTTACGAGAAGGTACCAGCGGAAAACTATGTACCATATGTACCATCCGATATTTCTATAACAGAATTTACCATAAAATCTTTATTGTTGGGTGCATTGTTTGGTATCTTGTTCGGAATGGCAAATGCCTATCTCGGTCTCATGGCTGGATTAACTATATCTACTGCTATACCATTAGCCGTTATAACTATTGCCGTTGCCAAAGCGTTCGAAAAGATTTGGGGTAAGACATCTATATTAGAAAATAATATCACAAAAACAGCTGGCTCAGCAAGTTCATCTCTTGCATCAGGTATAATTTTTACAATACCTGCATTATATATGTGGAGTCACGATCCCGGACTATTGAAAATAACACTTATTGCTCTTTTTGGCGGCCTATTGGGAGTTGTTTTTATGATCCCTTTACGTAAATTCCTGATATGGAATGAACATGGAAATCTACCTTATCCGGAGGGTATAGGTTCTGCCGAAGTACTGGTGGCCGCTGATACTGGTGGTACAAATGCAAAGAACGTCTTTACAGGACTTGGTATTGGGCTTATATATACTTCCATAATGGATATTATTAATCTATGGACAAGAGAAATATGGATAAAGATACCATTCATTAAGAAAGCTTCCATTGGCATGAATACTCGACCATCTCTACTGGGAGTTGGTTATATACTTGGATTTAAAATAGCACTGATTATGGCTGCCGGCGGACTTCTTTCATGGCTTATTATAATTCCGGCTATAGCTTATATAGGTGAAAATTTTACATCACCTTTATATCCAGAAACTAATCTTTCGATAAAGGAAATGTCCCCAGATCAAATCTGGACAAGATATATTAGATACATTGGTGCAGGCGCTGTAGCCACAGCTGGATTTATTACATTAATAAAGTCAATTCCCATCATGATTTCCTCATTTAAAGTCGGAATAAAAAATATTAGAAAGAACTCTAAACTAAATCAACTCAGAACAGATACAGACCTGTCTATGAAAACTGTTCTGGCAATCATTGTTCTGGTCGTACTCTTACTCACTTTCATTCCATACGTCTTTGACTACACCAATTCTATCATCTTTAGATTAATTACAGCACTATGGATAGTTCTATTCGCATTTTTCTTTACAACGGTATCTTCAAGGATAGTTGGACTTGTTGGTGTAACATCAAATCCCACATCAGGAATGATTATTGCTACTTTGATACTAACCAGCCTTATATTTCTCGCTTTAGGTTTTAAAGGATTAGAGGGTAAAATTGCGGCTATAAGCGTTGGAGCAATTGTCGGATGTGCTGCTTCTATAGCTGGAGATACATCTCAGGATTTAAAAACAGGCTTTTTAATAGGAGCTACACCAAAATATCAGCAGATTGCAGAAATTATCGGAGTAATAACTACCTGTTTCTTTGTAGCTGGAAGCGTACTTATACTTGGCAAAGCCTATGGCTTTGGTTCAAAAGAATTACCTGCTCCACAGGCAAATATGATGAAAATGGTTGTCGACGGAGTAATTGGAGCAAACATACCATGGATTTTCGTGTTAATTGGAGTGTGCATTTCTCTCTTTGTACATTTTGTGTTGAAACTACCTTCTCTCGCATTCGCTGTTGGAGTTTATTTACCCGTTTCTACAATGATTCCTATCTTAATTGGTGGTACAATTAGAAAGGTAATAGAAAAAAAAGTCAAAAATAATAAGGAACTTTTAGTAAAAAGAAGAGAAAAAGGTATATTATTTGGCTCAGGGCTCGTTGGCGGAGATGGGTTAATGGGCGTTGTTATTGGACTCCTTGTAATATTGAAAATAAGACCTGCTATACTTCCTGAAAACTGGGCAGGCAGTTTCAATATTTTAATTGCTATATTATTTTTTGCTATTTTATCTTTTTTACTAGTACAATCAACAAAAACTGAGGAGAGTTAATACAATGGCAAAAGAGACAAAACAGAAAAAGAAAAAAAGAAAAAATTATCATGCAAAACATTTCATTCAAGAATTTTATATTACAAAAACAAATATATTGATCTTTTTGGTAGGACTCATAGTAATTGCTACTGGCTATATAATAATGGCAACAGGAGAAACATATAGTTTTAGTTCTTTAACCATTTCTCCTATATTATTGCTTATCGGCTACCTTGTAATAATTCCAATATCTATTTTGTATAAAAAGAAGAAATAACGAAGATAATTATTGTTTGGATAATACTTCCACAGTATCTCGAGCAATAACAAGTTCTTCATTTGTCGGTATAACCCAGACCTTTACCTTTGAATCTTTTTTGGATATTTCCATTTCTCTTCCAATAGCCTCGTTATTTTTATCCTTATCTATCACTATTCCAAGATTCTCCATATCCTCCAGCGATTTATCCCTGACTCTGGGTGAATTCTCACCAATTCCCGCGGTAAATACAATCCCATCGGCACCATTCAAAATTCCGAGGTAAGCTGAAATATATTTTTTAATTCTATAACAGAAAACTTCAAAAGCGTATTTACACTGAATATTACCATGATCAGCTTCTTTAAGGATATGTCTCATATCATTGGAAATACCTGATAGTCCAAGAAGCCCAGATTGTTTATTTAAAAGTGAGCTTGCCTCGGATAAACTCAGTCCCTCCCTTGCCATAATATAAATGACCACTTCAGGATCAAGGTCACCACATCTCGTTCCCATCACTAGCCCCTCGAGTGGTGTAAATCCCATAGATGTATCAATTGACTTTCCATTTTTTACCGCGGTAATACTGGCTCCATTACCAAGATGACATGAAATAAGTTTAACCTTATCCAACGGTTTTTCCAGCAACCTTGAAAACCTGTACGTAACGTAATAATGGCTTAATCCGTGAAAACCATATCTTCTTATCCCATCTCGATAATAGAAATACGTGGGTATTGCATAAAGATAAGCATGAGGTGGAATACTATAATGAAATTGTGTATCAAAGGCAGCAACATTTGGAACATTGGGAAAAATTTCCATTGCCACTCTTATACCTTCAAGATTATGCGGATTATGTAAAGGGGCAAACCGCGAGCATTCCTGAATCACGCCGATAACTTTGCTATCAATTATTACTGACTTGTGGAAATATTCACCACCATGAACTACCCGGTGACCAATAGCGTCAATTTCATTTCTTGACTTTAATACACCAATTTTTTCATCCTCAAGTAATGTAACAGATTTATTCAATGCATCACCATGATTTAAAATTGAGGCTACCTCATGGTAATATTTACCATTGCTATCCCAGTAGTGTACCTCAGCCCCTGGAAGTCCTATTTTTTCTATCAAACCTTTGGCTACTTCTTTATCAGCATCGATTTGCATTTGACGTAAGGATGTTTCGATCAATTTAAATTTTAATGAAGAACTACCACAATTAAGAACCAAAACTTTCATTCCTCAGCCTCCTATATCAATTAAACTCTTAGAGTTAAGAATGGGAATTGTTACTCCAGCATCCTTTATTACTAATATGCGAGAATTTTTCCCTTTTACTTCAATTGCTTTATTATAAGCTCTTTGAACAGTCTTAAATGGCACCATAAATACATTCTTAACAATATCATCTGATAATTCGGATACTATATAGACATCAGCATGGGTTAATAATTCAGCAAACTTATAAGCTTTGTGATTACCAAAATCAAAACTTTTGCTCGATTTTAAAATCGCTTCATCAGGACTTTTGCTTTCCTTTAAAAAATTGTAGAAACCATCGGAACCAACCCCTGTAATACACCTTGATATTAGAACGATTATACCATTTTCTTTTAAACAGAGTTTCGCATTTTCCAGAGCCTTATGGGACTGATATAAGTTGACATCCATGGGTTCACCAACAATTGCTATTATTATGTCTGCCTTTTCTGATACCGGGACGGTATATATCTGATTAACATGATTAACGATACTATTAAATGACGATACTAAATCACCTGAACATGCAAAACATATCCTTTTATCTTTATCAACAACTGTTTGTATTGAGAAAACCTTCTCTCTTATATTGAGCTTATCAATTATATCCATCATATCTTCATGAACAGGATTTCCATCAAGTTCAAGTGTCTTGGATTCAGGGCTCATTGCAAATTTATGATTCTTTGATATTGTTTCAAATCCAGCCAGTCCCGGTATAAAAGCCTTTCTGCCACCGGTATAACCCGCAAAATAGTGCGGTTCAGAAGACCCGATTACAATAATCCCATCATACTCATAAACAATTTTATTTATATAAATAGGCGTACCCCTATTTGATTCCCCTTTAAAAATAAGCTTTGATTCATCCTTACAGTCATGATATTTTAATCTATATCTTAATGTCGAATAAAACTTACCAAGCACAGCTTTTAATTCACCTTCCTTTGGAACTCTGTGGGTACCAAGAGCCATTATAAATCCCAGTTTGTGCATAGGAGTATATTCGTTTATAATCTCCAATACTTTTTCAGTTGGAGTAGGTCTTGTATAATCATTTATGATAACCAATATTTTTTCCTTGTTATTAAGAAAATCTGAAAATTTTTCTTTTCCGATAGGGTTTTCTAAGGAATCTATAATTAACTTTTTATAATCAGTTTGGTAAAACTCTTTTGGTTGAATTATTCCAATTATATTTTCATCGTCAATTTCCAATTTACCGTATTTTGGTTCCAATTCCCCTAAATCTATAATCATTTTTTTTGCTCTTGGCTTTTCTCAACTTTTTCCTTTTCTTTTTTCGGGTTATCTCCACCGTTCCCTTTTTGCTTGTAGTCAGTAATGTAAAAGCCTGAACCTTTAAAAATCAACCCTATACCACCAGAAATTACTCTGCGTATTGTATCTTTACCACACTTTGGACATATTTTAAGTGGCTCCGATCCAATACTTTGAAATTCTTCAAATTCAAATTTACAGTTATCACAGATATACTCATACGTTGGCATAGCTATACCTCCCTGTACAATATTTTCAAGTACTCATATTACAAAGTATCGAAGCTACATTAACTATATCATCAACGCTACATCCCCTTGACAAATCATTCATTGGTTTCGCAAGCCCTTGTATGATAGGACCGATTGCCTCACATTTACCAATTCTCTGAGCTATTTTATAACCGATATTACCAGAATTCAGGTCAGGGAAAATCAAAACGTTAGCTCTACCAGCAACTTCGCTGTTGGGAGCTTTTTTATTTGCTACAGATTCTACAATAGCAGCATCAAACTGTAGTTCACCGTCAATTTTTAAATCCTGTCTTCTCTGCTTTACCAATTCTGTTGCTTCTATAACTTTATCAACAAGAGGATGTTTTGCACTTCCCTTCGTCGAAAAAGACAGCATTGCTACGATTGGTTCAGTGCCTATGACTGCTTTATGAGTTTCAGCTGTAGAGATAGCGATGTCAGCCAGCTGAGCTGGTGTCGGATCGGGTATGACGGCACAATCAGCAAAGCTGTAAATAAACTCTTCACCCGGAGATATGATAAATATATCGCTTGATACAGTATTTACACTCTTAGATGGACCAATAATATGAAGAGCCGCTCTTAATACATCGGCTGTACTGGTATCAGCTCCAGCAACACATCCATCTGCGATACTCTTTTCAACAATCATTGCACCAAAGAAAATATTATTTTTAACAATCCTTGCAGCTTGATCTATTGTAATGCCTTTATTTTTTCTCTTTTGAAAATACATTTCGACAAACTCATCAAATTTATCGTAGTTCCCTGGATCAATAAAATTGACTTTATCCAGGTCAATAGAATATTCCTTTGCCAGTTTAATTATACTATCTCTATTCCCAACCAAAATAACATTACATATCCCTTCCTTAGTCAATATTTCACTTGCTTTCAAAACTCTTACGTCATGAGATTCTGGTAACACAATAGTTTTATTCTTTCTTGCCGCTTCAGTCCTTATCCTTTCTAGCAGTTCCATTTTTTAACTTCCTCTAAACTTTTTACGTAACATTTGATTTACAAGCTCAGGTACAAATTTGCTAACATCAGCTCCGAGCTTTGCTAATTCTTTTACTACACTCGATGATAAATAGCTATAATCTTGATGAGCCATTAAAAATATAGTATCTATATCTGGGTTTAAGTGCTTATTCATCAATGCCATTTGAAACTCATATTCAAAATCAGAAATTGCCCTTAGTCCTCTAACTATAGCTATCGCCCCAACTTTCTTTGCAAATTCAACTGTTAGACCAGAGAACTTCTCTACTTTCACATTTTCTATGCCCTTTATTGATTTCTCTATCATCTCTAACCTTTCTTCAGAATTAAAAAGAACGTCCTTTTTAAGATTTACTGCTACAGCTATATATACAAGATCAAATATACCAGCAGCTCTTTTTAATATATCTATATGACCATTGGTAATCGGATCAAAAGATCCTGGATATATTGCTATTTTCCTCATTTTTCATAAAAGTAGACAATAGTGTCACCGATTTTGACAGAGTCGGTTTGAGTCAATTCGTTAACTAGTGGTAGAGTTACACTCTTATTACATTCAAGAATAATTTTACACTCTCTATCAAGCTTACCGATATGAATTAGTAAATTATTGTAGGATTTATAATTGTATGGGGGATCAATAAAAATTATATCAGCCTTAAAGTTAGTTCTAAGAAATCGTAATGCATCCATACACCTTAACTCAACCTTATCAACAACTCCCAGGAGTTGTGCATTTTCATTTATAATGTTGATCGCCCTTCTACTGTTATCCACAAATATGCAATGCGCTGCTCCTCTTGAAATAGCCTCAAATCCAAGGTTACCGCAACCGGCGAATAGATCGACTATATATAAATCTTCAACGCTTCCAAGTTTATTGAATACCGATTCCTTGACTTTAGATAGTGTAGGTCTTAAAAATGAAAGGTCAAAGGCCTTTAATTTACGACCTTTAAACTGCCCACCAATAATCTTAGGCATTACTTCTTACCTTCAAAATTTTCAATTCGATGGAAAATTCATAATTATTATCATCATCAATATTGATAATAAAAATTGAATTGTATTTTATGTTAACGGGATAGGAACCTAATTTGTCAAAGAAACTTATCAATCCAGCTAAATCAGCTTTACCTAAAATAGTAGCATTATATCCATATTCATCACTACTAGCGATCTTTATAATGGGTACCGGTATATTTGATTTGGTAGAACAATATCCAATTAATTTTGATATTTGGTTAATATTGCAATAATAGAACTGCGTTGGTTTTTTATCCAATATGTAATTAACAGAACATATAGAAATGACTTCCGTACTGCCATTATCTTCTAAGAAAAGTAAGGTGCCAATATCGGTTATTGACCTATCTGACTTTAGAGCATTCTCTATTTGTAACCTGGCGTTATTGTTTTTTAATGTACCTGAAAAACTAAAAGATGCGTAACCTGCCTTTACATACCTAACATTGAGATATACATTAATTTTTTTTATAATTCTACCTGTACTATAAATAATTCCGTAACCATTATATAGTGATGAGTAGTATTCAGATGGTAGTGTAGTTACGAATAAGTTATCGATCCCTGCTGATTTTGGCTTTATTGGTTGTACTGGGAACTTCTTTACCACCTGAGGTTTTTCAGCCTGTAGGTTCTCATTTACAGTTGGAAGAGATTCTGGAGGAGATAGCTTGCGAGAAATATATCTATATCCAATAAAGGCAACTATGATAATAATTAGAGAGAATATAACTGTAATATATATATATATGTTTCTTCTTTTTCTCTTAGGTTCAAAGGGAGGTTTTTCCACCGATATCTTAGCCTCTATTTCTTTTTTAACTGATTCAAATTGCTTCTGGTCTATTGTCTTCTTTTCCTCGAAAACGACAGAAGATTTTTCAGGTTTTTCAAGTCTTTCTTCTTCAATACCCTGTATTTGCAAACCAGCTTTTTTTAATAAATTAACTGAAATCATATACTACCATCAATATATCTTTGAATAATTCCAAACATAGCTAAAAATTGACTCATAGCTCCAGCACCATCACCATCTCCTCTGTATATATCTCCAATAGGATATTCTACGAAAGGATTTATAACCTCCATGTTTTCTATTCTATAAGTAAGAAATGTATTAAAATTATCTGAATAAATATCATCGGAATAGATATAAATTCTATCTATTGTCACAAGTTTTTCTGTCGGTGAAAATCTCATTTTATTTAGCTCATCTATCAATATTGCCATACTGTCATTACTGTCAGAGGAAAAATGTACCTTATATCCTGATTCTTGACCAAAAGTAAAGCCAGCAATAGAGTAAATCTCTCCATTTCTAACATATCCGACAATATTTGAATCTTCATTTATTTTGCATAATGCCCAGTCTTCAAACATTCTTGCCTTTGGTAGAATTTTACTCATTCCATATAAGGCATCATAGAAGCCTATAGAAATAGCTTTTAGGTCACAACCGATCTCATTAAAAATTTGTTCAGTTTTTTTTATTATATTTTTATGTATTATCAATTCCAGATAATATTTGTAATCATCAAAATAATATTTATCAATCCTATAAAATTGTATCTTATAGTTACCAAACTGTTCCCCAAGCCTCAATTTCTCAAGTTCATATAAAACCTCCTCTTCATAATCATCCCTGATAAATTTATCCAATCTTACTATTTTATAAGTAGCTACCCACTCGGGTAAACTAACTATAAGCTGATTGTCTTTCTCATCTCGAATTGTATCCAGTAAATTAACGATAGACTTTCTTAACACTCCAAAATCTTTTATTGTGGTGAAAGAATCATTCTTTATGTTAAGTGGAAGTGGTGCCTTTTTTATAAATTTTAAACTTTTCCAATTTCTATCATCATCTATTCTTGCATAATGTATACTGTTTTTATTCAAACTTAAAAATATCATTTATATCATCACATCTGTTATCTTCTTTCCCAACTCTTCTCGCCATTTTTTATATATCCGTAATTGGTGTCACTGAAAGTAAAAACAAAATATCTCCGCTCTTTATACCCTTTCATAGGATCTTTAATTGCTATTCCACTGGAGTCTATTAAAACTAAAAATGGCTCTCCAGTTAGTGGGTTCTCAACTATTTCAGAATCAAGTGTAAACCTTCTATATAATATTTCGGTTGCAACACGTGAGGTAATCTCCGTATCAATAATAGCGCGAAACATAGGGTCCTTCAGAACTTCACCAATCCTACTTGAATGAACCCACAATGTATCAAAAGTGAATAGTTCTGCATTCCATTTTGTTATTTGATACGATGTATCTACAACAGTATCCCTGACTTCATAAGAGATGGAAAATGTTGTATCAAATGTCTTATAAAAATTTTGGACGACATCTAACGTAAAAGTACCTTCAGGAATTTTTATTACCTGTTCACCATAAAAGTTACTATCAGCTCTTGTACTATCGCGCACTGCTGTCAATAATTTTGTGGCAAGATAAGGATTATCAAAGTATCTACCGGACATCTGATTTAGATATTTTTCTACTTCATATAAAATTGACATCCGTTTTCTTCCGATATTACGGAAATATTCCTCTTCTTGCCATATCTTATTTGGAACGTAAATTATAATTATTAAAAGTAAGGAAAGAATAACAATTAAAACATTAAGTAACTTTACAGTAGAAGGCTTATACTCAATAGTACCTTCTTCATCACTGATAATGATCGCTTCCTTTTCTTTCTTATTCAATTGTAACCACTCCTCTAATTTTGCTAAGAGTTTTTTCCCCTATACCTTTTATTTCTAATAATTGTTCAACAGAGTCAAATTTACCCACTTTTTCTCTATATTCAATTATTCTCAAAGCAATAACCTCTCCTACATTTGGAATTTTTTTAAGCTCCTCGATACCAGCAGTATTAATATTTATTTTTTCCATAATAATGTCTGTATCGGAAGAGTCGTCACTCATATTTGAGCCAATCTGCATTGATTTCCGTCTAAACTCTAAAATCTGAGAGCTATAATCTACACCTTCAAAAATTCGGTATCTAATTACTCTTATAATACCGCCAACTAGAAGGAGTATAACCAATAGATAAATTACTAATCTTTCTTGTTTGGTTAGTTTTAATAAATTCATGTTTTAAAATAACGATTAAATTAATAATAAATATCTTTATTTGCTAAACTTTGTGAATCTATTAAAATTTTTATTTTCAATTGTTGCTAATTCTTCGTACAATTTTCGTTCTTTTTCAGACAACGATTGAGGAGTTTCAATAATTACTCTAACAATCTGATCCCCTCTACCACTACCATGCAGATGAGGTATCCCTTTTTCCTTTAGCCTCAGCATTTTCCCTGATTGTATCCCGGGTGGAATAGTTAATCTTACAACACCATTTAATGTTGGTACTTCAATTTTTGAACCAAGAACAGCCTCTGATGGTGTAAGATGTATATTTAATATTACATCATCACCTGACCTTGTAAACAATTTATGCGGTTTTTCTTCGAAAAAGACAATTAAATCTCCTCGGGGACCTCCTTTATATCCAGCGTTCCCTTCACCTCTAATTGTCATATAATTGCCAGTAGTAACTCCAGGTGGAATATTTATTTTTATTTCTTTTTCTTTCCTTACCCGTCCCTCACCTCTACATACTGCGCAAGGTTTCTCTAATATTTTTCCTTTACCCATGCAGTTTGAACATGTCCTTACATTAACGATTTGGCCAAAAAATGATCTTTTAACTTCTCTTATCTCACCAGTTCCATGACATACAGGACATATGATGCTTGAGCTACCGACTTGAGATCCTGTACCTTTACATTCAGTACATACTTCATATCTACGTATCTTAATTTTCTTTTTTGTTCCTGAATATATTTCTTCAAGTGAAAGAGGCAAATTTATTTTTAGGTCAGAACCTCTTTCTGAAACATTCCTGTGAGTTCGACTTCGCGACCGGTACCCCGTACCAAAAAACTCTTCAAATCCTGAAAACCCTCCAAAACCTTCCATAAATGTCCGCAACGCTTCAGCTAAATCAAATTCAAAATCTTTAAACCCAGTTCCGGCACCCGTACCACCCATACCACCTTTTAAACCCTCATAACCATACGTATCGTAGATTTTCCTTTTCTCATCATCACTTAATACAGCGTAGGCCTCTGCCGCCTCTTTAAATTTTTCTTCGGCTTCTTTATCCCCCGGATTCCTATCAGGATGGTATTTTAGAGCTATTTTTCTATATGCCTTTTTGATTTCTTCCTT
The DNA here is from genome assembly GCA_017656425.1 of Candidatus Neomarinimicrobiota bacterium. Lineage (NCBI taxonomy): Bacteria > Pseudomonadati > Fidelibacterota > Fidelibacterota bacterium. The sequence continues at coordinate 58,436 of JACDNV010000004.1, forward strand.
GGTGGCATTACGAGGAACGCCAAGTATTTTATAATAATCTTTACTCATTTCTACCAACGACTACTTTAGCGTGTCTAAGTATTCTATCCTTATATCTATAGCCCTTCTCAAATTCTTCAATCACTGTGTTATTCAGATGGTCCTTGGTTTCTTTAACCATTAATGCATGATGAACATCTGGATCAAATTCTTTTCCCAAGGATTCAATGGGTTCAACACCCAAATCTTTTAAAATTTTTAATAGCTTTTTATAAATTAATTCAATACCCTTTTTAAGAGACTCTTCGCTTTCATTTGAATTAACCGCTCTTTCCAGATCATCTACTATTGGCAGTATCTCTCGTAATACTTTTTCTCCACCATACTCCTGAATTTCAAAAATTTCCTTCTCAGTTCTTTTTCTAAAATTATCATAATCAGCAAGTAATCTAAGATATTTATCTTTTAGCTCATTGATTATTAAATCTTTATTTTTTATCTCATTTTTTAGCTCTTCTATTTGCTGAGAAAGTGTTTTTCTTTTTCTCTTTCCTTCTTTTTCCATTTGTTCAACTTTGCTATTATTTACACCATCCTTATTCATGGCCGTTCCTCAATTATTTGTTAAATGCATATGAAATAACCTCAGCAAAACACTTTACTGCATTGATAGCATTCTTATAATCCATTCTTTTCGGTCCGATAACTCCAATAAAACCCTTACTTTCACCAACTCTATATTCATTTGTTATAATACTAAGATCCTTCATTGCATCTTTTTTGTTTTCCTTTCCTATCATTATCACAATGCCCGGCTTGGTAAGCCGAGCTTTATAAATATGGGCAATTATAGTGCCATTTTCTATTTTACTTACAATATGACTTAATTTTTGCGGATCCTTAAAGTCAGGTTTCTTAAATAGATTAGTAGTACCTGATATTCTTACCTTTTCAACATATGGCATATCAAAAACAATAGGAGCATTTTCAATAATTACTTTAATTATTACGTTATCTATTATGTCTTCCATTCTTTCATGAATAGTTTCTACAATTTCAGATACTTTCACCCCAGACAATCTTTCATTCAAAACAGAAGCAACGAGCGGAAGTTTACTCGGCTCTATCTTTGTATCTACTGTCAAAATGGCTGTTTTTACCAAGCCTGATTTCATCTCAAGGATAACCATTATTTTATTTTCTGACACAGAAATAAGGTCTATCTTTTCCAATATACTCGATGTGTATAAAGGTGCTACGAAAACACTCAACTCATCAGTAATCTCGCTCAAGAGTTTTACTGATTTTTCAATTAGCAAGGTCATATCAACTGTTATTTCAAATAACTCTCTTTCTACTTTTTCATATATATAATCTTCAATCTCACAGAAATTTAAAATCGAGTCTACATAGTACCTGTAACCTCTATCTGTTGGAATTCTGCCTGCGGAAATATGAGGCTGGGTTATAAAACCTTTTCTTTCCAATTCAAACATGGTATTTCTTATCGTGGCCGGACTAATATCACTCATATATTTCTTATGTACCCTCTTTGAACTTACAGGATATGCACTGTCTATATAATCTGAAATGATTGCTTCAAGTACTTTTTTTTCCCTTTCCGTTAATATGCCCTTTATTTTTTTTCTCATAGCTTTAACCCATAAGTTCTACCGACGGATAATTTAAAAAATTTTATCCTATTTTACTCAAAAATTTATTAATGGTTCTTAGACTTCCAATAAAACCAAATAAGAAACCTATTACTAACATACTTATATAAAAAGTCATGTCCAGATTCATCTCATAATAAAGAAACTCCCTCAGATAATTATTTATCACATATCCCATACAATAGAAAAATATTACTGCAATCATAGCTCCCAGAATTCCTTCAAGTGCCCCTTCGATAAAATAAGGTATTTTTATAAAGATATCTGTAGCACCTAAAAGTTTTAGTGTTTCTATTAAATCTCTTCGTGCAAATATGGTCATTTTTATTGAATTCGAAACTAGAATTATCGATATTATTGTAAAAAACAAGAAAATTGAACCAGCTAAAATAAATACTACCCTTTGGTATCTTTCAAGAACAAGCAATAAGTTTTTACGGTATTTTACTTCATCAACAATTGGGAATTTCCTGATATTGGCAGCTATTCCCTCAATACTAATTAAATTTCTATAAATTGGCTTCAGCTCAATCGTAAAAGAAGGTGGGAGTGGATTATAGTCAAGGATTGAATATATATCCTCACCAAATTCTTTTTTAAACCTCCTTGCAGCACTGTCTTCTGATATAAACGTTGCATGTAGAACCTCAGGCATACTATCCAGTTTAGCTTGAAATGCCTCAATATCCTGCTCTGTTGATGCCTTTTTTAAAAACACCTCAAGTTCGAATTGCGCCTTAATCTTATGCACAGCAAATATTATATCTCTTGATAAGATAAAACCAAATCCAATTAGTATCAGTGAGATAGCAATCACAAAAATTGTAAATAAGCCTGCATATTGAGACCTTATAAGATTTAGAAACCCCTCTTTAATTAAAAATAATAAAATCATCATGAAATATTGACTATTCTACCTTTATCTATTTGAATAATTCTAGGATTGGGAATATAGTCAATCAACTTATAATTATGCGTTGCCATAACAATTGCAGTTCCTTCCTCATTAATCTTTTTTAATAATCTCATCAAATCAGCACTAACCTTAGGATCAAGATTGCCAGTCGGTTCATCCGCTAATAATACAATTGGAGATTTTACAAGTGCTCTTGCAATAGCTACTCTCTGTTGCTCACCACCTGATAATTCCTGTGGTTTATAATGCACCCTATGCCCTAATCCGACACTATTTAGTACATCTAATACCTTGTGTTTAATGTCTTTGTAACTAAACCTTGAAATGTATAAACTAAGTGCTACATTTTGATACACATTCCTGTCATTAAGTAGTTTAAAATCCTGAAATATCATTCCTATCTTACGCCTCAAATAAGGTATATCTCGATACTTTATTGAATCACTGTCATATTTATACACCTTTACCCTGCCCTTATCGGGGAAAATATCCATGTAGATAAGTCTTAAAATAGTGGATTTACCAGCTCCTGATGGACCAATAAGAAATACAAACTCCCCTGTATTCACACTGATATTTATATCCTTAACTCCAGCACCTTTAGGAAATGTAGAAGTTACATTTTCAAAAACTATCATTTAACCTTCGAGTTTAAATATCATAATATAATATTAAAAAAATTAGTGAATAAATCTAATCATTTTATTAAAACTACCTCGATATGAAAAAATTAGTTTTTATTCCAGAAATAAAACAAATGTCTGTTCAAAACTATGCTCACTCTACGTAAATCCTGAAATAATAGATATTAAGAGTGAAATGTCGACACTAAGTTTAAAGTCTAAAAAATTAATGTACAACAGTAATACTGAGAAATAAATAGATATTGTTATTCTATCTGAAGGCTATACAAAATATGAATTAAAAATTTAAACAAGACGTAAAACATTTTATAAATGTCTTATTCATAATACAACCCTATAAAGAAAATAAAGATAAGTTTAATGTTTACTACATACTGGTGTTATCTAAGGAATCTGGTATAGATAATCCAAAAGAAAGTAGCCTTAAAAACTCATATTTTGATTTTTCCTACAATACCTTCGGCATTGATAAGTATATTTTATCTTTCAGTAATAAGAAAATCATGGATGTAGCTTGCGCAGTATCTTATAATCAAATATATGCTTTGATAAATTCTAATAAACACGATGGTGGAATATTCAATGTTTATTCAGTTTGCTTTAGTTGTTACAGCATAAAAGAAGATTTTAGCCCGGAAAATTATGTTTTTATGTATGAGTTTAGTAATTCTTTTACTAGTTTGGAAGATGAATATTCTTTCTCCAGCGTAGCTTATGAAGATTTTTATCCAGTTGGGGTTGAACCATGAGAACCAAATTTAACTACCCTTACTGACATAAAAAATTTAAAATTGAAAAAACTTGTTAAAAAATATACACAAATACCAACTACATGGAATAAAACATTATATTACAACATACCTGATAAAAATGAGGAAATGAAAAAGCAATTATTAAAATATATAAAAAATATTATAGATATGCAGGTACCTTTCAGGGTATCGGATACATGAGAAATAGGTTTTACAAACCTTCCCTTAATTGTATCATGTTTTCAAATCCGCTTGATAGTTTCTACCCTGTATGAAGCGAAGCAATAAATAGAATGACCGAATACTAACCAAATAAATATTCACTAAGACAATAATTCTTTAATTCAGTCAATCAAGCATACCTTTCTGAAAAATATACGATCGCTATGAAAAAATTAAATAATTGAATGTGAAATAGTTTCAAAAGAAACTATATGGCATACAGATTGAAAAGAATAAAAAGTGATTTTTGATGAAGTGAGAAAAATAAAAAATAGAAAGGAGGTGAGCTATGGCAATCGTAAGATGGTCTCCAAGGAGAAGCTTATTAGATCTTTATAATGAAGTCAATCGTATATTTGACACCTTCTTCTCTGGAATTGAGGAGGAGGAAGACACACTGGTTACGAATTTTTATCCAGCAGTTGATATCGAGGAAAGAGAAAAAGATTATTATGTAACTGTTGAGCTTCCAGGAGTTAAAAAAGATGATGTAAAAATTACAATTAAGGACAATATGCTCACGATATCTGGAGAGAAAAAGAGCGAAAAGAAAGAGAAAGGGAAAGACTATCACAGATCTGAGAGAGTTTATGGTAAATTCCAGAGAACATTCAGACTTCCAGACATGGTTGAAACCGAGAATGTACAGGCTGAATATAAGGATGGAATTCTGCACATAACTATTCCTAAAAAGAAAGAAGCCATGGCAAAGGAGATTGAAATTAAGGTCAAGTGATTTTGATCTAATTAGCAAACTTAAGCCGGCTTTCGCCGGCTTTTTATTTTTTATCCTTTTAATTTACTTTTTCTTCTAATAAATTTCCTACGGCTGTTAAAGTAGATTATGAAGAAATGTTTATTACAAGATGTAGTCATATGCTTTTTTATAATCATTACTTGTAGTAAATCATACCCATCAATAATAGATCCGTCCATAGCACCCGAAATCACTCCTGCTCAAGAAGCGTGGTTAATAAACAATCTCGCTCTTGCAGAATCTCTATTTGTCGCTCAACTTGACACCGCTACTTCAAATATCTATATATTGTACTACAATCTCGCCTTTTTAAACTTTCTAGAAAAAGAATACTCTATATCCTATAACTATATAAAAAAAGCACTCAATAAAAATAGAAGATATGGACCTGCTTTATATCTTGTAGGTATGATACTTTATAACAGTGGGGATACTGCAGATGCTATAATATTTTTTAAATCCTCGGCTGATTATTATAAATTTTCAGAACTTCCCCTTTATGAGCTTGGGAAAATATATTTTCAAAAGGGTAATATAAAAAAAGCAACTTATTATTTTGAAAAAGCTAAGAGAAAAAATAAAAAATACACAAAAATTTATCCACCACTTTCGAAGTGTTATTTAATTTCAAAAGATACATTAAAAGCAATAAAAATTTTAAAAGAAGGAATGTCTCACAGCTACGATGCTGAGATAATTTTACAACTCGCTGATATATACAACGATATTGGTGACATTAAAAAGGCAATAAAATACTATGGACTCTTTGCATACTTGTACCCTCATCACCCAGATGCAAACAGAGTTATTGAATGGCTCGAAAGCAAAAACATACATAATCCGTACACCGACATTTTCACTCCACCACCCATAAGAACAAAAAAAGATAGATTTTTCCCTATTGGTGAGGAGAAGCTATATAGCGTATATTATGGTCCAATTAGGTCGGGTGAGCTTTATACAAAAATTGCTGATACACTAAATTTTAATGGCACTGATGTTTATAAAGTATATTTTAGTATAGATTCAAACCCAATGCTTGAATTTATTGCGACTGTACATAGCGACTATATAACTTACTTAGATAGGGACACTAAATTTGCGGTAAGACATTATCTACATACAAGAGAAAACAAAATAATTAATAATAAAATATATGATTTCGACAGAAAAAATGGGAAGTTCATATGCAGAATTGTTCAGGAAGATGGACACATTCAATATCTTGAGAAATATCTTCCTAAATATACAACTGATGGTACATCAATCCTTTTTTATGCACGACAGGTAGTAAAAGAAAGAAGAAGTGAAAGGGTGATGACAATAATTGATGAAAATTTTGTTATATCAGACATAAACTATACGAACAAACTCGAGCCTGTTGAATTAAATGGAAAGGTAGAAATGGGATTACTAATTACGGGGAAAAATCATTATAAAGGTATTCTGGGATTTACTGGGAATTTTAGAGGTTGGTTTAAAAATGATATTACCTATTTACCATTACAGGCTGATTTTGAAATATGGGTCGGCAGGATTTTAATAAAACTTGCATCAATTGAAGATTTAAGATTGAGAAGATACGCAAGATGAAAAGACTTATCTTACTTTCACTATCATTTTTATTAACTTATTACAATTGTAGTACAAAACTTATTTTAAGACCAATCACAAAATTTGTTACCTCTGGTTCAACTGTAATATACAAAGAAAGTGATCTTGTAATTGCAGAGCAATTTATAGTTACAAATATCGGGAACTTACAAATTTTTCTTTCAAAAGATCCTGACAATGAAGTTTTAAACCTACTAATGGCACAGGCTCTATGTGCCTATGTGACAGGTTTTGTTGAAGATTATGACACTTCAAGAGCAATAAGACTATACAATAGAGCTTTTAAACATGCATTAAATGCTTTACCCCCAAATCTTAGGTTTGAGGAAAGTGTGAAAATACCTCAGTTTGAATCTATTTTGAATAATTGTTTAAAAAAACATATCCCGGCTCTTTTCTGGATAGGTTTCTCATGGAGCAATTTAATCCTACATAATCTTGATGACCCTACAAGCCTCGTCAATCTTGCTAAAGTTGAAATGATAATGAGGAAAGTAGAATCGACCTATCCTGAATACAACAATGGTGCAGTATATCTATTCTTTGGAGCATATTACTGTTCTAAACCCATTATGTTTGGAGGAAATCCAGAATTGGGAAAAGAATACTTTGAAAAATGTATAAAATTAAATGGTAAAGACTATTTACTGCCCAAGGTATATATGGCTCGTTATTATGCAGTTCAAATGATGGATAAAGAACTTTTCAATAAATTATTAAATGAAGTTATAAATACAAAAACCAATAATAAAGAATATAACCTTATGAATGCAATAGCAAAAAGAAAAGCAAGACTATTTTTGGAAAAGGAAAAACTATTCTTTCCGGAGGTAGAATATGAATAAAAAATTTATTTTATTGATTCTAGTATTACTACTATCTCATATACTTTTCTCAAATGATAAAGTATATATAATAAAAATGGCAACAGTTGCACCAGAAAATTCAGTCTGGATGAAGGAAATGAGAAAATTCGAAAAAGAGATAGGTCAACTTACCAATGGCAGATTAAAATTCATTATCTATCCAAATGGTATTATGGGTAGCGAAAAGGATATGCTGAGAAAAATGAGACTTGGACAGATACATTCAGCGACTTTTACAGGTGTTGGTCTAGGAGAAATAGTACCGGAAATCAGAATACTTGAAGTCCCTTTCTTTTTTAAATCAAAGGAAGAAATAGATTACATATACAATGTTATTTTTGAGGAGCTCGCACCAAAATTCATAGAGAAAGGTTTCTTTTTATCTGGTCTTGCCGAAGTAGGATATGTCTACCTTTTTACAAACTACCCTATTAGAAAAATCGGAGATTTCAAAAAGGTCAAAATGTGGCTCTGGAGAGGTGATCCCCTGGCAAAAGCAGCATTTGATGAGCTTGGAATACCGGCAGTTCCTCTCGAAATAACTGACGTTTACACAAGTCTCCAAACCGGACTTATAGATGGAGTATATATATCACCTTATGGAGCACTGGCACTACAGTGGTTTACAAAGACCAAATATATGCTCAACTATCCTCTTACAAATTCCCTTGGCGCTGTCCTGATAACACAAAAAAAATTAAATGAACTACCGGAAGACCTTAGAGAGATATTAATCAATAAAACAAAAGAATATCTCAAGCAAATGATCATAGAATCCAGAAAGGATAATAAAGAGTCCATCGAAATATTAAATCAAAATGGTATTAAAATTGTCAATATTGAGGACCCTGAGACAATTGCTGAACTTGATGAAATAGGTGCAAGAATTAGAAGAAAACTTATCGGTAAATTATACTCACAGGAACTTCTGGATAAAGTGGAAAAACTTTTAAACGAATTCCGCAATGAACATTCTGAGAAGAACTAAAAAAATACTTGAGAATATAACAGCATACTTTGCATCTATTACATTATTATTACTGGTATTTGTATCCTTTTTACAGGTCATACTAAGAAACATATTTTCTATTGCATTCAATTTTCTCGAAATCATTATGAGAAATACTGTCCTATGGCTCACATTTTATGGTGCTTTGCTAGTTTCTTTGAGGAGTAAACATCTCTCAATAGATATCCTGCCTATTTTTCTTGAAAGAGGTAAAAAGTACAAATTGAAAAGAGGTCTTGACATATTCGTAAATATTTTTTCTGGAATAATATGTACTATCTTAACATACCTGTCCATAAAATTTATTATAATGGAAATAGAATCAGGCTCATATGTTGGTAATATGCTACCCGCGTGGACTGTAGAAATTATTATACCTATCGGATTTTTCCTTTTAAGCATAACCTTTTTCTTAAACATTTTTGACAAGTAGTTATATACATATGTCTTTTAGTATAACAATTTTCATAATTATTCTATTTTTCCTGTCTGTTCCCCTATTTATAACAATAGGATTATCAGCAATTCTACAATTTTTTAAATCAGGTATTGACCCAACTGTAGTAATTGTCGAACTAAATAGAATCGCTTCTGCGCCGACGCTTCTTGCTATACCACTTTTTACCTTTACTGGCTATATCCTTGCCCAAAGCAAAGCGCCAAAACGTTTATTCAACCTTGCTGATTCTCTTATTGGTTGGATACCAGGTGGATTATCAATTGTATCCCTAATTGTATGTGCTGTATTTACATGCATCACAGGAGCATCAGGCATCACAATTATTGCAATAGGTGGTCTTCTCTACCCAATTTTAAAAAATAAAAATTATCCTGAGAATTTTTCCTTAGGTTTAATAACCTCTTCCGGCAGTTTAGGGCTTCTTTTTCCTCCAAGTCTACCTTTGATTATTTATGGAATAATTGCAAGAGTATCTATCGACCAATTGTTTGTAGCTGGAATTATCCCAGGTATAATTTTAATGATACTTCTATCCATATATTCTCTGCATTTTGGATTAAAAGGCAAAAAGACAAAAACACCTTTTTCTTTAAAAAACCTTGCCTTTTCACTAAAAGAAGCTGCTTGGGAGTTGCCAATACCCATTATAATTATCGGAGGTATATATGGAGGTTTTTTAACCATAGTAGAAGCCAGTGCAACCTCTGCCTTTTATACGCTCATAGTGGAATTTTTCGTAAAAAAAGACCTAAATATTAAAGATGACCTTCTATCAGTTTGTAGAGATACGGTACAACTGGTTGGGGGTATCTTCGTCATATTGGGAAGCTCTATGGGATTGACTTCATTTATGATAGACGCACAAATACCACAAAACCTTTTAAATATCATACGAAGCTTCATTACATCTAAATTTACATTTCTAATTCTATTAAATATATTCCTTCTGATTGTAGGTGCTTTGTTAGACATTTTCTCTGCAATTATTATCGTAGTACCCTTAATAGTACCAATAGCATTAAGCTACGGGATAAATCCCATACACCTTGGAATTATATTTCTAACTAATTTGGAAATAGGTTATATAACGCCACCTGTTGGGTTAAATCTCTTTATTTCAAGTTTCCGCTTCAAAAAATCAATTATGTATCTCTATAAAGTCAGCATACCATTTTTGATTGTAATGTTAATTGGACTGATTTTGATTACCTATATCCCCGATTTAAGTCTAATTTTAGTCAAACTATTTTATAAAATTTAACCTTTTATCACTTCCCTAATCTCTTTTGAAAAAGTAGTAATATCAACCGGTTTTTGCATCAATTTTGAGACATTCAGATTGTCCACAAATTCTGACTCTCTACCTATCACATAGCCAGATAAAACAACTATTTTTACATTTTTATCTATTTTTCTCAGTTCTCTTATAAACTCTAATCCGCTCATAACAGGCATAACCCAATCGGTTATAACCAGTGATATTTTATCCTTATTCTCTCTAAATTTATCTAAACCTTCCCTGCCATTCTTCGCCACCAATACACTATATCCCAAACCTATTAGAATGTCATACATCGCTTTTCTTACAGCATCAGCATCCTCTACAAGTAAAATAGTCTCTTTCTTTCCCTTTTCTACTTTGATCTTATTTAGAATGCTTTCACCAAATTCTTTATCCGTTGCCTCTACTGCTGGAAAATAAATAGTGAATTTAGTTCCCTTTCCAACTTTACTATAAACAGAAATATGTCCATTATGCTGCTTCACTATTCCCTGTACCTGACTCAAACCAATACCAGTTCCTTTACCCTTTTCTTTTGTTGTGAAAAATGGTTCAAAAATTCTATCCTTTATTTCGTCCGGTATACCTGAGCCTGTATCTATGAATTTTATTTCTATCCAGCTACCTGTGGTAAGCTCAGGTATTGGTTTTTCCCTCTCTGATTTTATAAATATCTTATCAATTTTAATTTTGAATGTTCCACCAGATGGCATTGCGTCCCGAGCATTAATAGCAATATTTGTAACAATTTGCGCTAGTCCTGACACATCTCCAAATACAATATAATTATCTTTACCGTACTCAAGCTCAATATTTATATTCTCTGGGATTGTTCTCTTAAGAAGTTTTACCGATTCTTTTAAGAATGGTACAAGATCAATATTTGTCCATTCTTCTTCAGTTTTTCTTGCAAAGTCAAGTATTTGTCTTATTAAATTTGCAGCACTATTTGCCTGTTTTACAATAATTTCCAATGGTTCTTTTAAATCAGCAGATATATTCTTTTTCATAATTAATATTTGTGCCCATCCGATAATTGGTGTAAGCAAATTATTAAAATCATGGGCGATACCAGCTGCCAATTGACCCACAGCAGCAAGGCGTGCTTGCAACTCTGCTTCCTCCTGTTTTTTTCTTTCTTCAGTTATATCTGTAATAAACCCAGCATAATATTTACCTTCTTCTTCAATATTAACCGCCGTCACAGATATAACAGCATCGCTTCCATCAGCACGAACTATTTGTACCTCAAAATTTCTTACTATGCCATCTTTTGTCAATTTATCAAGAAATAAACTCCTTTCTTCAGGATATTTATAAAATCTGGGAATGCTCATCTCATCTATTTCTTGTGTATTTTTTATCCTGAGTATATCCATCGCCGCTTTATTTATTTTTATGAATTTACCATCATAAGATGCAACATAAACACCAATTGGACTATGTTCGAATAATCTTGCATATAATTTATCCAGCGTCAAATCGGGCAAAATTCTATCCATTCTAAACCTCCTGTTAATTTGACTAAAAAATTAACAATGGAATTATCAGAATCAATTCATTGTCATAATATCTTAGTATACTATCAGTATATTTCAAATTAAAATAACTCACTTACGAATATCCTCTGCCCTTTAAACCTATGTCTCTATTTAACAAACAAAATTGCTCATACTTAATGGATTTCAGATTAAATATTTTACACACAAGCTCTATAATCATAAAAAAATTTAAATATAATATATGTATATTGCAATTATTTGAATATCAATAAAATTGAAATGCGATAACCTTCTTTTATTAACTTTAATAAAAGATTTAACAGACCCAACGATTCCTTAATATATTGGCAAAATTTACAGGTATTCCAAAAAATCACTCTTACCAAATTTTTATGATATATTATAAATAGCTCACCCAGACAATCTACACAACAGTTAAAGAAAGCGGCGTATTATTGACATTGAGATACCTATGTGAACTAAAAAGCAAAGAACTACAGAAAACGCAATCTGGGAAGACATATTGTTAGAATTTGCAAAGCATGGCGATAGGGAAATTGCTATTTGCTTATTAATTTTTCATATTCAGATTCCATCAATATAAAAAAAGCCTGAGCTTCAGCTGATGTGCCAGGTCTGTCAAAAAATGGCGCCCCGCATACACTACGTACAAAACCATGCTCATCTACACACTTGCTTACTCCTCCTCTCATCTTTATTCCGTATTTTAGCCATCTCTTATCCAGCCACCCCGAATTTATCCCTTTAAAAATTGAATAGGCAAGCATCTGAGATAGATTTGCTTCAATAAAACTATCTTTATTGTCAATAACATCATAAAAAAGCCCATCATCACGCATACATTCAATACAGCCAGATAGTAATTCAGTTACATATTGAATAATTTCCCTTTTTTCTTCACTGTAATTTTCAGGTAAAGTATCAATTACTCTTGCCATACCTGCTGCTGCCCATCCATTTCCTCCACCCCAGAAATCAACACGCCGAAACTTTTTCTCTTTTATATTAAAAATGTGCCTGAACATCTTTTTATCACTATCCCACAAATATTTCCTATATCCCCTTATCTGATGTATCGCATCTTTATACTCGCCAACAACAACAAGGAATGGTGGTGCCATATAGAGTGAGTCAATCCATAGTTCGGGAGCATTCTTTACATGATGCAAAATACCATCTGTCCTTGGAGCTTTATTCTTTAAATAATCCAACATCCTTTCATATCCTTTTTTAAAATATTCATCTCCGGTTCTTTCCCACATTCTGAAAACAACTTCGCCCGCCGATGCTGGATCAGTCACACCATTCTCATAATACATTACACAGAGCTGACCTTCATCGCTCTGTCGATGGACAGCCTCAACCGCCATAAGATATGCAATTTCCATATCTCCAGCTTCATAGAAAGCCTGAGCCGCTATACCGTGCTCCCATGATGCTCTCTGCATCGTTAGTAATACCTTTTTTACTTTAGCAAGCTTACTCTCCTTATTGATATATTCTGTTCTATTAATTGATACTTTACAATTCTTAATAAAAGGGAAAAAAGGAAAAACAAATGATTTCGATAAAAATTCCCTTCTCACCATATTAATTCCTTTCTCAATCATATCGATTTAATGCCCTTTACCATCTCTGATGTACCTGCTCTTTTATATATTTTTCATAAATTTCTTTGACCTTTTGCATAACATCACTGGTGAGGTAAGGTAGATCTGAAGCTCTAACATTTTCTCCTATCTGCTCAGCTCTTTTAGCTCCCGGAATTGCACAGGTAACAGCATCATACATTAGTATCCATTTCAGCGCAAACTGTGTCATTGTAAATCCTTGTGGGCAAATTTTCTTTAACTCCTTCATTGCACGCAATCCTATATCATAATCAACACCTGAGAAAGTTTCTCCTCTATCGAAAGCCTTACCATCTCTATTAAACGATCTATGATCCCGAGGATCGAATTTTGTATCCTTTGTGAATTTACCTGTCAGAAGTCCTGAAGCAAGGGGAACTCGTGCTAAAATTCCCACTTTTTTCCCTTTAGCAAGTTCAAAGAATAATTCTGATGGTCTATGCCTGAACATATTGAAAATGATCTGGACTGTCTGCACATTGGGATATTCAATAGCTTTGATCGCTCCTTCTACTTTTTCAACACTCACTCCATAATACAGGATCTTGCCCTTCTTAACAAATTCGTCAAGAATGTCAAAAACTTCGGGTGTATAATACACTTCAAATGGTGGACAATGTAATTGAAGCAAATCTATAACTTCAACTCCAAGATTCTTAAGACTCCTATCTATGAATCTTTCAAGGTTTTCCCTATTATATCCTTCAGCAATATGGGGATAAAGTCTTCTTCCAGCTTTTGTTGCAACTTTTATATGCGGGAATTCCTTTTTTAACCTACCTACCAACCTTTCGCTCTTGCCATCACCATATACATCAGCTGTGTCAAAAAAATTAACACCGAGTTCAACCGCTTTACGAAGAGCCTCCATAGCCTCATTTTCTTCTACCTTACCCCATACATCACCTCCTATAGCCCAGCATCCAAAACTTATCTCAGATACTTCCCAACCAGTTCTTCCCAACTTTCTGTACTTCATATTAACCTCCTGTTAATTTCTATATTACATCATATCGCAAAATTCAAACATAGTACAAAATTGTAAGTAATATGAATAAAATAGTCAAACATAATACTCTTATTTAGCTAAAAACACGTTATATTATGATAGAATTCAACACTGAATTTATCTATTGACTCGATTGTAAATTCTTAATTAAAGCTGCTAATACCCCTGTATTTCTGATGGACTTTCAAAATCTTCTAAATCCTGTTCACCAGATTGCCTTTGCCTTCTCTCATCACGATAATTGTTGAAATTATACCTTAATGTAAGGTTAAATATAGGAGCCTTTCTTTCAAAATGTCCATGAGTGGAAAATCCCTCTCCATAATTTTTAAACTCAAACTTTCCTGTATCAAATAGATCTCTAACCTGTAATATCGCCGTCAGTTTCTTTGGAATAACATCATATCTAATACCAAGATCCATTATGTAAAAATCGCTTCTTTCTCCCTGTGCAGATACTGAACGACTGTTATACATTAACATCAACTGAGCTTGAAGTCGCCTTGATATTTTGAACTCATTTATAAATCTTGTATTCCAGTTAAAACTATGCCTTGAAAAATCTTTATCGTTTAATTTACCCTCAATCCTGTAATCATAGGTGTTCAACATCAAATCAAAACTCCACCATCTGAATGGATTGAAATTAACCATAAATTCCAAACCAAGTGCCTGATCTCTACCTACATTAGTAACAGTATGCAAAATTATATTCTCTTTATATACTGATTGAACTCTTTCTTCTCTATTATATGTTTTCCTATAATATCCCTCTATAGAAACCAAATTATTGCCCACAAAAGTTTGATAACCTGCCTCATATGAATCGGTATATTCTGGCTTTAATTCTGGATTACCTTTTCTAACATTATAGGCATCCATCCATGTTAGAAATGGTTCGAGCTCCCATCCTCTGGGTCTCCGAATTCTTCTTGAATAGCTCATCATTAGTTGTTGAATATTGCTAATTTTGTAAGAGAAATGAAATGTGGGGAAAAAATCCCATCTATCTATTTTAAAATTATAGCTACTATCCACATAAGTTATGTATCTATATGTATACTCCCCACGTATTCCAATTTGATACCCAAAATCCCCAATTTGACTTGAATATAGAGCATACATTGACTGTATATTCCTCGAATAATCTATTGTATGGCTAAACTCTGGATGGAATACATACTCACTTCCCAGAGTATCATAATCATAGTATTCTGTCCCATCCTCAGATTTTGAGATTCTTGCCACAATCCCGGCTTCAAACTTCCTTACGCTGTCAAAGGGCAATACATATTCAAGTCTATATCTCATCCGTGATCCGGGACCTTCTTCAATATTCTTTTGTCCATATATTATATTGCCAAAATCATCATACATCTCTGTAACCGACTTTTCATCTCCCCCTCGACTACCGTAGTTAATCTGAGCTTTCAAGTAATTTCCTTTATTGTTGAAACTATGTGTAAAATCTGCGTAAAATGACCTGAAAGAACCACTTCGCTTCCATTTTTCTACATTTTTATTTTTGATATCTATATTGGTATTGGAATATGTACGTGTAATCACCGATTTTGAAAAGTTTTCCATACTTCTTAGTCCGAATCTGCCACCAATATTTAATATGCTTTTACTCGTTATATCCAGAACAATTTCACCTCTTATCCCATAGGGATTCCAGATTCTTTTAGATGAACCTATAGTACTTATCATCGAGGTTATACCATTCACAGTGGTTACATTAACCATATTTCTATTTCCAGGAAAATTTCTACGGTTATAATCCAATCCAAGGCTATATCTTACCTTTTTATTCCCTGAGGATAAAGTAACATTTGCACCAT
This sequence comes from Candidatus Neomarinimicrobiota bacterium, assembly GCA_017656425.1. NCBI lineage: Bacteria > Pseudomonadati > Fidelibacterota > Fidelibacterota bacterium. The sequence continues at coordinate 74,614 of JACDNV010000004.1, forward strand.
ATTGTCCATTTGAACCTACGGAAGAATTGATAAGCCCACCAAACTTCTGACTCACATCTTTTTTAAGTATAACATTAATTATCCCAGCAACTCCATCAGGATCATATTTCGCAGAAGGATTTGTAATAATTTCAATCCTTTCTATTGCAGCAGCTGGAATTTGCTGTAATGCTTCATTTGACTCAAGGATAGTAGGTTTATTATCTATCAGAACTGTAAAATTGCCACTTCCTCTTAAAGTTACATTTCCCTCTATATCAACATTTACAGAAGGGACTTTCTCAAGTATCTCAATAGCAGTACCAGCAGAAGATGTTATATGTCTATCAACGTTTATCACCTTTCTATCTATACTGTAATTCATTAATGGACGTTCACCAACAACTTCTACTTCACCCATCTGAATAACACTTGGAATAAGATTAATTACACCCATATCAACTTCCATATTACTGGGTTTTATCTCAATATGATTGATATCTTTCATCTTAAATCCAATAAAGTCAACTTTTAAAAAATATCTACCTGGTCTAACTCCATCAATAACAAATCGCCCATGTTTATCAGTTATGGTACCTGTTAGCATAGTACTGTCAGGTAAGGTAAAAAGCATCACATTAGCATATTCGATATATTTTCCTGATACAGAATCCTGGACAATACCTGTTATTTTACCTCCAACTTTACTAAACTGTCCCAAAATACCTTGAGGATGTCTGATAGGTTGACCAATCATTACCTGTGTCAAAATAACAATAACTAGAATTAAATACAACCTCCTCATCTCATTCTGCCTCCATGTAAAAAATAAAATTGTCCAAAATCAGCAATGTTCAAAACTTAGACAATTATTTTCCAATTTGGTTAATTACAATCATAGAATTTTTTACAACGATATATTTTTTTAATATCAAATGTACTTACGTTTCAATTTAAGTAGAAATTTTTCTCCCCCTTTATTATTTTTCTATTGGGTGAATAAGATGGTTTCAGAGAATAGGGTTAAAGAAGGCGATACAGTCCTTTTAATAAGTCCAAGAGGTAAAAGATATTTAATCAAGGTGGTAAAAAATAAAAAATTTGAAACAGATAAAGGAGTAATCTCCCATGAAGAGATAATAGGAATGAAATATGGTGACGAGATATTCTCTAATAATAATCAACCTTTCCTAATTCTACAACCCTCAATTTATGATATAATTCAATCAACAAAAAGGATTACCCAGATAATATATCCAAAAGATGCATGTTATATAGTGATGAAATTAAATATTTCATCCGGAAAAAAGATTATAGAAGCGGGAACAGGCAGTGGTGCTTTAACGATATTTTTTGCTAATTTTGTAAAACCTGATGGTAAAATTTTTACATATGAAATTCGTGATGATATGATCAAATATGCAAAAGGTAATATAAAAACTCATGGGATGTCTGAGTTTGTCGAATTAAAACAAAGAGATATTGCAAATGGTTTCGATGAAAAAGATGTAGACGCGGTTTTTTATGATTTAAAAAATCCCTGGGACTACATCAATCAGGCATATGAGTCATTAAAACCTGGCTGTTACCTTGGCTGCCTTGTTCCAACAGCAAATCAGGTCATAAAACTTCTAAAAGTGCTTGAAGACTCACAGTTTGGTGATATTGAAGTAGAAGAATTGTTAGTTAGAAAATACAGGACAATTGCTGATAGATTTCGCCCAGATGAAAAAATGATTGGACATACAGGATATCTACTATTTGCACGAAAATTAATATGTAAAAGTAATAAATTATGGTATTCATTCTTAACGGGTAGAAGCTGGAAGAATAAAACAGAAAAAGAATGAGTCATCCGTCTGATATTCTATTAAACGATTATATATTTTCTTCATCATAGTAAAAATTTACATTCTCAATTTCTGATATCGAATTCAATTCTCTTAAAAGTCTTTGATGGTCGGACTCTTTTTTTAAATGCACATAGTAAGATAATTCTAACTCCTCACCTTTACCAGTACTCCGGACATTAATCAATCTCGACGATCGACAGAATTTCTTCAAAACCTCTATATAAGGTGGAGAATCACTTTTCCCGGAATATCTGAATTGAACAAGAAAATCATAGCCCTGCTTAAATAGCATTTTCCTTTTGGAAAATAAAATTAATATACTACCTATAACCAGAACACCAATAATTGATAACAAATGCAATCCCACACCTGCAGCCATACCAGATGTCAGTGCAAAAAATATAAATACAATATCTTGAATATCTTTTACGGCTGTCCTAAACCTAATAATTGACATTGCACCCACCAATCCGAAAGCCCGCGCTAAATTATTCCCGATTACCATTATAACAACACTTGTAATCATAGATAATACAACAATTGAATCGATGAATGATCTTGTGTAACCAACTCCAGTGTACACGATTCTGTATATGATAGAAATTAAAAACCCACTGATAAATGCAACTAATAAGTTTACGATAACCTGTTGAATTGATAATGTAATTACGAATATATCACTCAAACTATCAAGCATTTTTATCTCCTTTTTTAAAACCTACAGGCAATTCTTCCATGGTTTATTATTTTTTCAGGTAAAAACAATAATTTATCTTTCCCTTTTAGTTTATCAATGCTCATCACATATTTGGATAAAGCTAATCTAGTGGCAGAAATTTCACCAAGTATTTTTACTAAATATTCTGGCAAACTATTATAAAATTTTACCTCAAGAATGAAATAATTTTTCATTACGAATTCTAAATCAGAATCTGAGAATAACTCATTCACAACAGGGAAAAGCTTTGCTCGTAAATTTTTATCAAAGGTTATCCTTAAACTTTTATCAAACTTAGAAAAATAAGCTTCTCTATCGTATACAACTAAAGCAATTGGAGCCAGAGATTTTCTATAATAATGGAATAAAAAATGATTTTTAGCCTTTTCAATGTTCAGGATTCCGTTTGTTTCAATATTCTTCGTAACATTACCAGTATCTAAGAAATTTTTCACATCTGAAAAAATCAGAGGAATTCTTTCTTTAAATATTCTGTCATTCAGTTTTCTTTTTATTTCAAAAAAAACTATTTTTTCTGGATTATAATCATCATATCCTCTAAGCCTTATCTTTTTTCTGATAATAAAACCTGCTTCTTTCCTGTAGTAGTATTCTAAAAATGGAGTATCATAGTATATACTTCTAACGATATATTCTTCTCTCCTGTGACCTCCGTAATAATCCGGTATAATAAAAAAGTCCAATTTACTCTTTAATCTATCAAAGATGCTGTTGTGAAATAGATATTTATATTCCAATCTTGACATTTAGAAATACCTGAATAATATGCTAATTATTTTTCTTCGCCCTACTTTAATACTGCATTTAGCTATCATCCCTTTTATTAGTTCATTCATTCCATTGTGAATCTCAACAAATACCAGCCGTTTCTGCTTGCCATTAAGTACTACAACTTCATCAGATATTCTGCTGACTTCACCAAATAGAGTTCGTGTTCTTTTCCCTACAATTTTAGCTTTAACTTCCATCCCTTTTTTGATTTCATGGGATATTTTTATATCAATTGGTACTACAATAATAAAATTTTGGTTATCCATAAGGATACACAAAGTATCAGCAGAATATGCTGGTAATATTTTACCAGAAAAAGGTGCTTTTATATACAACAACTCTTTTTGCTTCTCCAATTCATCAAGCATTGTCCTGAATTTATTAATTTTGTCTCTTGTCATATCAATCAATTCAGGTTTTTCGCCAGTGCTTACATTTTTTAACTCTGCCTCTGCTATTCTTATATTAATCTCTGCTAAATCTTTATCATTCTTGATTATGTCAAATTCCTCCTCAGATATCAGCTCTTTTTCATATAATTCTTTTGATCTTTCATAGATTCTTTTCTTATGCTTGTAGTCTCTCTTAGCATAACTTAACTTTTCTTTTGCGAGCTCAATAATTGCATCTTTTTGTGGTGACTGGTAATAATTAAGCTCAGCTACAGAATATGCAAGCTCTCCTTTTAACTCTTTGATCTTCTGCTTTATATAGGAAGAAAGAAAAATACCAATTGTATCACCTTTATTAATTATCCAGTTCATATTATTAAAGTTTTTAATCTGAAATTGAACTATATCTCCTCTTTCTGGTCTATAAACCGTTTCATCTGTAATGAAACCGAATAAATAATCGATTAATTTAAAGGAAAATACACCCCCCTGATTCATGATGAAAAATTCCTTAGCAGGATACACCTTTCCATAAATGTTTATCTTATAATCTAATTCTAAAAAATAAGAAGAAAGAAAAACTAAAATAATCAGCACTACTATAAATATAGCTGGCCTAACTTTAATCATTAGTAAAACCCAACAAATATCTATAGTAAATTACTTGATATTTTCCTCAATCACAAAGCAAACCTCTTCAATAAATAAATTCTTTATTATTTTTTATAGACAAAGTAATTGTAATAACTTAAAATAAATTAATGAAAAAATTGGTAAGATTATCAACCATAATCAATTTACTAGCAACATACCTGTTGAGTCAAAGTTTAACACAATCAAATCTACCAATTGTAGTTATTAATACCGATAATACTATTCCCAACGAGCCTAAAATTACTGCACATATGGGTATAATATACAATGGAAAAAATCAAATCAATTATATTTCAGATAAATTTAATGAATATGATGGACTGATTGGAATAGAAACACGTGGTTCATCTTCGCAAATGTTTCCTAAAAAATCATATTCCATTGAAACAAGAGATACCGATGGCAATAACCTAAATGTCTCATTACTTGGCATGCCTGAGGAAAACGATTGGATTTTATACGGACCATATAGTGATAAATCCTTAATAAGAAATGCTCTTGCATACAAGTTGTATGAAGAAATGGGGTGGTATTCACCAAGATTCAGATTTTGTGAGTTAATCCTTAATAATGAGTATAAGGGATTATATCTACTGATTGAAAAAATTAAAAGAGACAAGAATAGGGTAGATATATCAAAATTAGCTACAACTGACATTGAAGGAATTGACATCACAGGAGGCTATATTATAAAAATTGATAAAACTGAGGGAAGTAAAACAGCAGGCTGGTACTCTCAGCATAATATTTACTACCAATACCACTATCCAGATCCCGATGACATACTTGAGGTTCAGAAAAATTATATTATAAGCTTTATTGACAGTTTTGAGTACAAAATGAATAATATAAACTATAGTGACCAGCCTGAAGAAAAATACAAAAAAGTAAACATAGAATCTTTCGTCGATGTTACTATAATCTCAGAATTATCAAAAAACATTGATGCCTATAGGCTTAGTTTTTTTATGTATAAAGATAGAGATGACAAAGATGGCAGACTTACAGCAGGACCAATATGGGACTATAACTTAGCATTTGGAAATGTAAACTATTACGATGCAGAAAAATACACAGGCTGGAAGATTATAGAAGGGATTCCAGATGATGATTCCTTTAAAATTCCTTTCTGGTGGAATAAAATGTGGAATGATCCATTCTTTCAGCAAAAGTTCAAACAGAGATGGGGTGAATTACGGAATGATATAATTCCAGAAAATCATATTTTATTACTTATAGACTCATTAACTAATTATATTTCTGATGCTGCAAGAAGAAATTTCGAAAAGTGGGATATTTTAAATACCTGGATATGGCCGAATAATTTCGTTGGAGGTTCTTGGGAAAATGAAATCTTATACTTAAAAAGCTGGATTATTCAAAGGATAAAATGGATTGATACCGCTCTTAATTATGCTGATTTAATATATGACCATAATAAACCAGAACGATATAATATATTGAAATTATTCCCAAACCCTACCAATGGTGAAATTAACATTCAAATTAAACTAAGCATTATTCCTGAAAATATAGATATAAATGTCTATAATATCCTGGGACAAAAAGTTTTTAGTCTTAATAATGTTACAGTAAATGATTACGTTAGTACTTTAACAATACCACTATCAAAATTTGAATCCAATATTTTTATACTTGAAGTAAAAGCAGGAAAACTAAGTTTAAAAAATAAATTTATAATCCTTAAATAGAATTGAATTAAATCAAAATAGCAAAAAAAGATACCATTTTGTATCAATTACCAATATCATTGAGCATAAATTATTTAACATTATCTTTAATAAACTTATTTCCTACCAACTTAATAGTAAATTATACAGCTATATCAAAACAATAAGCCTAATCTCTAAGCTTCGAGCTGAACTCATTGTTTATTCTGGGGGATCCTGCTCTATATGGTTCTATTCTAGGCAACCCTCTGTTTACAAAACAAATGATATATTCTGTTGAGCTAACGGAATATAACCTTTTAAGAATTGCCCTCAATTTTTCAAAAATTTAACCTTAAAACCAATATTTAATTTTAAATTGATATAATTAAAAATAATTATTTATTTCGGTAATATTATTCCATCTTCGACATATAATTATCGCCTGCTACTTGTATATCTAATCCAATTTCAAACTAAAGTAGTACTTACCATTTCGATAAAAGACTATTTGATAAATAATATATATAAATAATTAGCTGAATTACTTTGAATTTGAGATGAAATTCTTTCTAAATAATAACTGGTAAATGTAATTTGAAAGAACAAAAATTAGTATTGTAAATATCAGTAATAATATTACTGGCTCCACAGGTAATAAATAGCCACTATCATCAGCTACATCGCAAACGTACATAAGTATTACCAAGATAAACCCTGCTAGTATAGAAGGTAACAAAATTATCTTTTCATTTCTTCTAATTAAAAAATATCCTAGGTATATGCCGGTTACTATAGATATATAATACAAATATACCTTTATGATATTGATTATTATACCACGATTCATAATTATATTCGAATAATTAAATAAAATCCCAATAAAAATAAAACCAATTATCACAAGCTGATTTAGTAGTTCTTCCCTACAACTGGTATATACCCCACGAACACCGTGCATAATTTCTGATACAAGTAGGTTTGCTCCACTTCTAAGGGTTACAGACATTTCAACATTAAAAATTAAAGTGAAAATTAAAAATACAATTACATGAATGAGATTTGAAAATAACATAAATATATTTACAATTGAAAAACTAGTATCGAATAAGTATTGAATTCTGCCATCTATACTGGAGATTATAAAAATTAAAAAGAATATAACTATCATAAGTGGAATAATAGGAATTAACAAATATTTATTCCTCTCATTAGGAATTATATATTTCAGCTTTTGGTAGTTATATCTATGTATAAACCAGTAATAAATTCCGATAATTATCATCAATATCAGAAACGAGAAATTATCAATTTTAATAAAAGATGGATATGATATAGATAGCAATTGTAAAATATCTAAATTTGGCTTATTACTTAAATAATAAACAAAGTTCTTTGAACCGGCATAGGTCACAAAAAAAACCAACGTTAAAAATAATACTACCATTAAAGATTGCCAAAAACTATTTATCATTATAGACTTATATTGGGCTATTATCGCATATATACCTGTTGTTATTAATAGCAGAGTAGAAATCAAACTTATATCGTCATTAAAAAGTCTTCCGAAAACCAACTTAGTTATACCAATAAAAGCAAATAATCTTAATGTCATAATAAATAGCAACTCAATACTTGCCAGTGTATATCTGCAAGGTTTCATGGCTTTTGGTAATATCTCTTGCCAGAAACCAGCAGGTTCAAAATTGGGATAAAAAATATAAATTACAATAACTACCACAGGGATTAATGATAGAATTATCAACCAAAAACTGTAATTTGACACATTAACTATTATTTTAAGATAAATGAAATCGAAAAATATCCCAGCGATGATAAAACTGAAAAAAAGAGCGAAAATACTATTTAAAGGTTTTCTTATTATTCTGTTTATGTATGAAACAAGCAAAACCCCCAGTACAGATAATATAAAAACTATAAGTATGATTGCAGTATAAAATATAAGACTCATTCCCATTTTACAAAGGAGTTCAATAACTCAGAATTACAAAAACAAAAAATAGGCCAGATTGACTAAGACACATTTTACCGACGGGGAAATCTATGATTAATTAATTACTTTTAACAGAAAAACAATTTTATTTTATCAAATTGATAAAATTTAATTATTTAAGACCTAACTCCTTACACATTCTGTAAAAATTAGATGGAGCAAGCCCTAACATTTTAGCAGCCTCTGTATCTGACTTTGTTTGTTCCCTGACATACATAAAATATTTTTTCCTCATTTCCCTTTCAAAGTCTTTTAGAGGTATTATTTTATTACATGTAAAATCCATCTCACCTACTTCACAAATAGGAATATCTTCAATGTGTAAATATTCATTCAATACTTTTTGAGTTATCTTTTCAAATCCATTTAATAAAATCCTCTGTATAAAATTTTTTAATTGCCTTACATTACCAGGCCACTCATAATTAATCAATGAAGTTAAGACATCATCAGGGATTTCTGGTTTTATAGTGTTATATTCATCGGAAAACTTATCGATAAAATATTTTAAGAGAACCGGTATATCTTCTTTTCTCTCCATTAATGGTTTTACATTTATATTTAACACATTGAGTCTGTAAAATAAGTCTACCCTCAATTTTTTTTTCCTTTAGTAGAGATTTTATATCCGAATTGGTAGCAGAGATTATTCTCACATTAACTTTATATGATTTTTCTCTTCCAATTTTTTCAAGCTCTCCAGTCTCAATTATTCGAAGAAGTTTTGCCTGAGCCTCGTGAGACATTTCTCCAACTTCATCAAGAAAAATGGTTCCCCCATTCGCCTGTTCGAATAATCCTGGTTTGGATTCTTTTGCACCTGTAAATGAACCTTTAGTATAACCAAACAATTCACTTTCAATTAGATCATTTGGGATTGCTGCACAGTTAACAGCTACAAAATTCTCGTATCTTCTCTTACTTCTATAGTGGATGTTTTTTGCAACCAATTCTTTACCCACTCCAGATTTGCCGGTTATCAATATATTTGCATCAGAGATAGCATACTTGAGAATTAAATCTTTCACTCGCTTGATTTCATCAGATACCCCAATTATTTCATTCTCAGATAAAATTGAATCTATATTTTTTTGAAATTTTAATTTTGTCTTATGCTTTTCACATTCAAGCCGTTTCCTTTCATACGCATTTAAAACTGCAAGAACAAAATCTGTAGGTTGATAGATATATTCCCCTATATCCGCCGGATATTTAGTCCCATACCAACACGCACCATTCTTTAGCAATTTGTCTGCAAAATATATATCTGAATGATCAATCGTTTTTTTAGTGATGACTATAACCTGAATAAATGGATCTTTTGATTTTATACTCTTTATCAATTCCTCCCCATATAAACTTCCTGAAATCTGATAATCCATAATTACCACATCATTTTCATAGGCATAATCCTCAATATACTTAACCGCCTTTTTCCCACTTGAAAAAATTGCACTAATCTCACAGGAGTTTCCAAGTGGGCTAAGGGTATTTCTTATTCTCTTAACATCAAATTCTTCATCCTCAATAATAATGATTCTTATTTTTTTATCATATGAGAACATAGTTATCTCCTGATATTTACGATATTGGTATTATAATCTTAAATCTAGCTCCAGAATTCACAGGATTTTCCGCAAATATTTTCCATCCACACCTCTTACAATTCTCATAAGCTATATAGCATCCAAAACCTGAATTTCTATCACCTTTCGTAGAAACATTCTCTTCAAAAATCCTCTGATATCCGAATTGGTTAAATTCTAAAAGTTTCTCTTTAAACTTCTCACCATTGTCTTCTATAAATATTCGCCCTTCCAAAGCCTTTTCATCATACTCCGTTTTTATAAATATAACCAACCCTTCACGGTTATTATGGTCTATTTTATTCTGTATCAAAGGCTCAATTATCTCCCATAATATGTATTCGTTTACATTTAAAACAGGAAATACATCGTCTAAATTTAATTCAAAATCATACTCATCGCTTTTTTTATAAACTCTCAAAAATACATTATTTATGAGGAATCTAATAACTTCATTAACATTAGTTTTAAAAATATTACTTCTCACTACATGTATTGGTGGCTCAATAATTTTCATATCATATATAACTCTAGATATAAACTTTGCGTATTTAATAACCCGAATTTTTACTTCCTCAATATTATCTTTACTGAGACTACTTAAATCTTCATTAACAAATCCCATAATTTTCTCTGCTTTATGATGAGCATGATAAATTCTATTTGCAAAATTGATCTCCTTTCTGCGCTCCACCTCCTTCCTTATCTGAATTTCCTTTTCTTTATAAAGCTCTCTCAATGCATCATCCCTTTCTCTCAAAACATAATTCGATATAAAAAACATTCCGAGCAAACCAAAAAGGATTAAAACAGAAAAAACAGCTCCAATTTCGCTATAAGACGAAGATATAACTCTTATAATATTGCTTATATCAGGAACAACCTTCATATATACCAGCCCATGAAACTCCCCCCATGGTATAAAAGGAACTACCACTTCTACAATATTTCCCTCTTTTAAGTGACTGTATATTTTTTCAAAATCGTAAACAGAATCCCGCAATGTTATATACATCTTAAAAGCATCATTATCTATTTCAGAAATCTTTATTTCATCAGGAGCCCCAAAGAGAAAATTATACAGACTTCTACCATCTTTTATAAAGTAAATAGTATTCCCTCTTTCGGCAACTATACATATCTTCTTTACACTTTTTTGTAATAGCTGTTGATTCAATATTATATTCAGTTTTTCTATAACTTTTAATTTTTCTTCCTCTCTTTCAGGAGGATTAGAGCGTACTTGCTCAACTAACATTTCCAATGAAGTGGTAGTAAGATCGGCAATTCTTTCCACCATTTCCTTTCTGAAAATTTCAATAGACCTTGATATAACTACTTTTGTTGAATTATTGTGAATAAAGGTTAAAATTGTATGAAAAGTAACAATTATTAAAATTAAAAGTATCAAATGCCAAGCTTCAAAGTGATATTTGGTAATTTTGTTTAATAACTTTTTCATCTCTCAATTTTTCGGAATATTTCGATTTCTAATTTTTTCTATGTCGTTTAGTATTTGTCTAACAACTTCCTTAAAATTAAGATTCCCTTTAAAATATTGATTGGTCTTCATTGAAATAATATCTGATATACGAGTATAATTTTTATCCATAGGTCTGCTTATGCCAATATTCAAATAATTTTTTGCAAATCTTAAAACTCTGTCATTATTAACGTAGTTTGTATCCTGGTATATACTTCTTATTACAGGAAGATAACCTTCCACATCTTTTAAAATCCGCTGTGACTTATAAGATATTAAGAACCTTATAAAGGTTAAAGCCTCTTTTAAATGCCTACAAGATTTGGAAATCATAAGATTCCATCCACCAAGAATAGGGAAAGATTTTTTACCTTTATCATATATCGTTCGAGTAAAACCAACATATTTAAATTTTAGTGTATCCCTGCCAAGAACTTTATTCGCTTTTACTAGACTCAACCATCCTCTAAAAAATACTATATCATTATTTAAGGCATATTCATAGCTTGGTATTTCCTTTAAAACAAGTACCTCTTCCGGACATATCTTATATTTATATATTAAATTATTAACGAAATTGCATGTCTGAATAAATCCTGTCGAATTCAGTCTGAAATTATAAAAATCATCGACAATACCGATTAATCCACCTTCTATTTCAAATAAGTTGCAAATCAGTCCCTCATAATTATCTGCCTGAAAGACATAAACAGGTTTATTTTTACAATATTTTTCTTTTATATAAAATATATCATCCCAAGTAAAATTATAAGAATCCCCTTCAATATCTCTATATTCAGGATAATTTCTTAAAATATCCTTTCTATAATAAAGAACTCCTATGTCAAGAAATAAAGGTAAACTATAAAGTTCACCATTAACATAGCACATTTTTAATGCTACAGGTAAAATTTGATCAAGCTCCGATTTATCAAAATAAACAGATAATGGTTTCGCCCATTTGGAAAACCTTTCAACCCATATTTGATCAACTGCAAAAATATCTATCATACTGCTTTCTGTACGTAGTGCACGGCTTAGTAATTCTTTTCTTTCGTTGGTACTGAATTTCTCAAAAGATAAATCAATAGGGATAACTTCTATACTTCCTTTATATTCTTTATTAAACTCATCTATAATAATCCTGTGTGCCTCCGAGAGATGGTCAATATAATAGAGCTTAATAGGTCCGGTATTCTTTCCTATAAAATTTATAGGTGATAAATAAATCAAAAGTGAGATAAAAATTGCAGAGACCACAATCATAAAGACAATAATTATCCTATCGACGTTATGATAAGTATTTGATTTGTAATTTGATACATTCATAATACAATACAAAATTAATAATAGATAACTATTAACACAATTACAAAAGATTAAGCCAACGAATTTCTTTAAGTCAAGTCAATGGAGTGAGGACTTCTAACTGAGCTGGATGAAAAAATTATAATATGGATATAGCAATTACTTGATAGAAGATATTCATACTTGATTGTAGATGCGGAATACGAGATCTTCAGGGAAAATCATAGAGCTATAAATACACCCACTATCACAAATGAGAAAATACCCGATAGTGTGTGTCATTAAATCTTAAACATAAAAGTAGCCAATTGTAAGAATGAAATAAGCTAGTTATCCTAATTAACTCTATGAGAGTTCACGAAAATATTCTGAAATTTCTTATCCTGAAATGAACAAAAATAAAGAAAAGAACATTATGTACTCCAAAAAGAAAAATATATGCCCATTCTCACACAAAATTATCAATGAGATGCAAAATAGCGTAAAATAAAAAACTTGCTTATTAGCATGGTATGAGTCTATACAAACCCACAACTAAAAGGCAGATGCTTTAGTGTAATAATTGCTTATTAATCCATTATCTAAATTTTTGTACCCCGAGCAGGACTCGAACCTGCAACCCTCTGCTTAGAAGGCAGATGCTCTATCCTGTTGAGCTATCGGGGCATCACTTTTTAAAAATCGTATATAAATTTTCTAATATTCTACTTTAAAATCAATCTTTTATTGAGTCAATACTAACAAAGTTTTATTTTAAATATATTTTACCTGATCTTCTGATATACTCTTACATATTCTATTTCCATCCGTTGAGGGAATTCAGTGGTCTCATCAGGATATCCTGGCCAATTCCCACCAACCGCAATATTCATTATTAGGTGAAATTTTTGATCAAAGGGAGCGGGGTAAGGACCGCCAGAAGACCACCATTCTGTTTGCATTTGATAACATGAATCATCGACAAACCATTTGATATAAGTTGTATCCCATTCTATAGCAAATGTATGAAATTCTTTACTGAAATCACCATCTTTTAGAACAAATGACTTACCGGTATGTACATTATCTGGCCATTGCCCACCATAGTGAATCGTTCCATAAACTTTATTTGTTTCATGTCCCAGCATTTCCATTATATCTATCTCACCACTTGCAGCCCAACCTCCATATTTCCACTCTGTTGGCAACATCCATATTGCTGGCCAAATTCCCTGGCCATAAGGAAGTTTAGCTTTCACTTCTACTCTACCATACTTCCAGTCTCCTTTATTCATCGTTTTGATTCTAGCTGATGTATATTGCCATTCTTTTCCATCCTTTATATAACTCTCTTTAACTGCTTGAATTATGAGTTTACCATTTTCTATAAAAGAGTTTATCGGTCTATTTGTATAATATTGTAATTCTTTATTACCCCATCCATGTCCTCCAATATCATATACCCACTTGGTAGAATCAATTTCCTCTTCTTCAAATTCATCGTCCCAGATTAGTTTCCACTCATCAAATTTTTTATCATTAAATCCTTTATCATTGCCATTTACTGTGTTCTTTTCACAATTAACTAAAATCAACACAACTATCATAATTAAAAATAAATAAGCATATTTCTTTGCCATGACATTCAACCCACTATTATTCAACTATTTTTACTGTGCCTAATTTAAATGTTGATCTGTAGGCTGAATCAGTTTTATTAAATAAAGTAAGCTTCTTTCTTGAATATTCATTATCTGCATCTATTACATGTATGTCTAGACCTATGAAATTATTTCCACTCATATTAATGGATAGATCTTCCCAAAACATAGCAAGTTCGATTATATAACCATTTTTACTATTTTCAATTTTAAATTCAGGATTGATATTGGCACCTCTTATTAATCTGAAATCCCCATTCAAATAGATTTTAAAAAAACAATCGTGCTTCGTATAACCGTCTGCTCTATTGTTATCACTATCTATATATACTTCAATTCCATCTCGATTATTTATTAAAACATTATCCTGCACATTAATAAATAAATATAGTCCTTTATTATCCCACAGTAATCTAACTTTAGCCAAAATATCCTGCTTATCCCACTTCTCCTGATATATAAGGTTTTCAAAGGTAAGCTCATTGACCCTTTTCCAATCATCATCTAACTTACCGTCGATAACTATTGAACTTGTAGCTCTTCTTATATTCACTCCCTTAAACGGCGTAACCTTAAGTATAAATTCCTTACTAATATCATAGCCTTTCGAATTATAGACCACTACGTAATATTTATCACCATTATTTTCCATAGTAACATTAGATATAACTATATTTGCTTTGTTTTGTCCTGGTAATGACTTTTTATTTACATACCATTGATAATTTAAAGGGTAACCTGTAGCAACTACAGCATTTTGAAATGCACCTCCCTCCTCTACTTTCAGATTAACAGGTTGCACATAAATTTTTGGTTCTTCAATACTTCTACTTTCTAAATATTTTTTCACATCCAACCCATTGAGCGAAGATACCATATCTGGATAAAATTGACAATATTTAGAATTAGTTAATTCTGCTTGCAAGAATAGAAATTTTCTCGCTTCTCTTCTACCGGGTCTATCCGCATTCCCATTCCAATAATCTAAAATTTTCAAAAATCCATGAATTCTAATAACCGACCAAGGCTGGGTAACATTATCAAACTTTTTATGAGTCCACCAGGACCAGCTTACATTCCGACTTTCCAGAAATTTTGTAGCTTTCCTGTTTAAGTCATAGGGAGGTCCCTGTTCTCCAGTTTCACCATGCCATAAAGGAATATTATATTTTTCCCTGAGCTTCTCCCATCTTACTAATCCCTTTTCGTCAGAAGTTGGTGGATATGAATGAAAAGCTATTGCTATGTGTGGATCCCAGTCTATTGGTTCAAGCATATCAAAATTTTGTGCCCAATCATCTCCCTCAATAAATATTATTCCAAGGGAATCAACCCTTCTTATTGTGTCAGTAAGAACAAGGTATAGCTCCCTTAGTAGTTTGGGATCATAACCATATCTGATAAGCAACGGCTCATTTAGAAGATCGTAACCTATTATTACATCTGAGTCTTTATATCTCTCGGCAATCTTATACCACAAATCAATCAATCTCGGCCAATATTTTTCCTTTTCGGACCACAGCCTCGCTTCACCATCACTATCAGAAATATTCTCAGCATTCTGTGCCCCGGGTGCACCATGCATATCCCAAATAAGCCCAACATCATGTCTCTCACACCATTTTACCACACTATCAAGAAGACTAAAACCATATTCAGAATATATAAATGGAGGTTTATCCGGCTGACTATCTCTTGGCTGCAACCAGGACGCAAGAAGCGCAATCCTGATAGAATTTACACCCCACATCTTCATCGCCTTTACATCTTCCTCAGTAAAGAAATTTCTATGATAAATCTCCCAGAACTTTCTTGCATCCTCTTCGCCTATCAATTCCTCAATAGCCTTTTCAAATTGCCAAGGTCGATCGTATTTTCCAATACCCCACATATATCCTTCGGGTAATAACCAACATCCGATACCAAAACCACGAAGGATTACTCTTTCACCTGTTTTTCTATCAATAAAATCTTTCCCTTTTGTCGTAAACTTAGCAGCTAAATCACTAATAACAACCAGAATAATAATTAAAAAAATAACTTTCTTAACTAACTTAGATCTTACTATCATAAATATCCTTTCAATCTATCATAAAAATAAAATAGGATTAATCTTATTCGATTCATATGCCATAATCATGATAATTTTAATCACCTGAAAACTATCCATAAGACAACCAGCAATGATACTACAATAACAGAAAAGATTAAATTATATTTATCAAAATTTGAAATGGAGTTCAATTTAAAATTACAATTTCTACCGATAGAATGTTCAATGTACTTTGATTTATAAATATCGGTTTTACGTGAGAATAGACTACCAGAGTACATAATTAAAACGGATGTTAAAAACAACAGAATTGCAAAATGCAAAAAATTCATTTGAACAAACCATGCCAAAGGACCAAGAGATATCAATCCCTTTTTCCACAATATTTCTAAAACAAGTCTCAACATTCCAACTATAGCTCCAAAAATTAATGTTGTGAATGCGCCGGTGTTATTTGCTCTTCTCCATAAAATACCAATGACAAATACAGCAGTTATTGGAGGCGCTATATAGGCCTGAACAGATTGCAAATATACGAATAACTGAGAGCTTATGCTTCGTATAAAAGGAATCCATAAAATACTCAATATTACCATTGCCGTTGTTGCGAGTCTGCCCACGAGGACAAGTTCCTTTTCACCTGCTCCATATCTTAAATTTGTATATAAATCCATTGTGAATAAAGTTGAAATACTATTGAAACAACTTGCAAGCGAAGACATCAGTGCTGCTAATAATCCTGCTATTACTAATCCTTTTAGTCCAGCAGGTAACAAATAACTTGAAACGAGCATTGGAAAAGCCTGGTCACTTTTAACCCCAGGGAACATTGCTACTGCAATTATACCAGGTAATACCAATATAAAAACTGGCAATAATTTTAAATAGCTTGCGAGAATTGTACCTGCCCGGGCATGTTCTATATTCTTTGCACCTAAAACCCTTTGCACAATATACTGATCCGTACACCAGTACCAGACACCTAAAATAGGAGCCCCAAACATTATACCAGTCCATGGGAAATCAGGATGGTTAATTGGTTTGAACATCGAAAAGAAATCTGATGGAACCTTTTCTCTCAATCCAGCTATCCAGCCAACTTCTTTCAATCCAAAGATAGTCAATATTGATGCGCCAACAATTAATAATAATGTTTGTATAATACTAGTATAGACTACAGATTCTAAACCACCCGCAATAGTATAAAGCCCTGTAACTATAACAAGTAATATAGAACTGGTTACCATATTCCATCCCATTATAAAATTTAATAATAGTGCTCCCGCAAATATAGTAACTGACATCTTTGTAATTATATAAGAAATTATTGATACTGAAGTCAGATACATTCTACATGACTTACCATATCGTTTTTCCAAAAACTCAGGCATTGTAAATACACTACTTCTTAAATAAAATGGGACAAATAACCACCCAAGTAATAATAATGCAAATATAGCCAACCACTCAAAATTCCCAACTGCTAAGCCAGAGGTTGCTCCTGATCCTGCCAATCCTATATAATGTTCACTACTAATATTGGCTGCAAATAAAGAAGCACCTACAGCAAGCCAGCTCATCTTTTTCCCGGCAAGGAAATAGTCATTAGATGTTTTTTTTCTCTGGGATACCCACATACCGATAATGGATATTAACCCAAAATAGCTGATTATAAATATCCAATCCAACTTCTCAAAATTATTCATCAATCACTCATAAACGTAGTATATTGGTCAGACAAAACAATATGTTCTCTACCATTTATATCAATGTTTATACCAAAATTATTTTTAATTAAATCAACAAATTAACCCGACGATAAGGCTATAAATGGTTGCTAAAAATGTCATTAAAAGTTATCAAAATGATAATTATATATTAATTATTTTTTAACATTTACTACATATTGGGATAAACTTTATCGTGGTACCTCCTCCTGATGCAAGGTTTATATTTATCCAATCACTACTTCTACTATTTTGAAACCAGAATATAGATTCAATTTTTTCTTAAATTTAATCCCAGGGCACAATAATTGAATTATCTGCTTTCCTGGTCTTTCAACAAATTAGTGCGGTATACCATTTTTTACTGAAAAACCAATTACATTAATATTGCCTGGTGAGTAAAAACTTTATTTTTAAATATATATTTAATAATAGAAAATGATTTACTTGTTTCTTTATTCACTGGACCCATCGTCTCTACTTAATTAAAAGAATTTTTTGCACTTCCCTATCAAATGATGTTTCAAATACTATAAAATATAATCCTGAAGGCAAACCCTTAGCGTCGATGATTGATTTGTAATCTCCTGGAGCCTTTTTACCTTCATCCATTTTTTCTACTACCTGACCTTTAACGTTATAAATTTTTATATCTAAATTTGATTCATATGGAATTGTATATTCTACACACGTTCTGGAATTAAATGGGTTTGGATAAATTCTATTTAGCTTAAATCTACCGGTTTGGTTTATCTCAACATGGTCAATATCATTCTTTGACAAACCTATATACACTTCCCCAAGAACACCGGGATTTTTCCACCCTTCCTCATTCTCAGCTAAAGACACAATTTGAGATTCTCTATCTCCTCCGTCATCATCATCATCTATACCAATATCGAATCCAATAACATCGCCAACTTCTGGTGAAATACCAATTGTTTGCCACGGGATCAAAAGTTCCAATAAATATCCACTATCAACCTCTTTAATACAAAACTCAATGCCATCAACTCTACTCAACGAATTTGCACCAATGCTTATAGCGTCATCTTTTATTCTAAATCCCAACTGGTAATCGTTTATACCGTCATAAGATTTACCTTTACTGTTATCACCATCTATAAAAACTTCTACAGCGTCATCTTCCCACCAGTCTGACCCTGAGTCGTTTATCAACACAGAATCCTTGACATTAACCAAAATATACAAATTAGATTTATCTGCCATTGCTTTCCATTCGGCATAGAAATCGTTTTGTTTATTACCTATTACGACATTGTTAATTGGCATTGCGGGTGTATTTGCCCACATTGGATCAATATTACCATCGATTATACAGGGAGTTTTTGTTATCCCAATAATAGGTGGTTTTATATCGCCCATGTCGTCATCCAGTATTGTTACTATACAGCTTCCTTTACCACCGATTATATAATTTTCACCGCTTACGAGTAGGATACTAATATACTCAGGTCCCTCCACTATTTCATCATTTATGGATTTTATAGTCAAAGTATCCACAAATTTGGATGAGTTTAAATTGATAACACTATCTATGTTTTCGATTATAATAAAATCATCATTTACTTCTGCAGAACCTTCTACACTATATTTTACAGAGATATCGTTGTCTATTCCAAAGGCATCGATAACTACAATTGCAGAATCACCATCTTCCAGGCAAAATTGATCCGGGGAATAAATATTTACTGCCGGAATCACATCTATAATACACGTATCCCTTATAAGATTATCCGGTGTATATGCTATTAAATATGATCTGCCGGGCAATTTTCCCATAATTGAAGCAAAGGTGTTACTCGTATCTACTATTACTGCAATATTAGTATCCGTTAATACCCAATTTATTGAATAGTTTGAAGCATATTGTGGTATTGTATTAAGAGCTACTGTATCAATCTTCAACCTCGGCAATTCCATTAATTTTGGATTCAACATGATATCTTCAATTGCTATATTTGTATAATTTATCTTCAAATTAAATCCTTCTTTAACATATATAGGTTCATCTGACTCAATATTAGAAATAGTTAATCCATTTATCTCTGCTTCACCTATACCTGTACAAACAACTATAGCTTTACCTTCATGAGTTTCTATACGCTTTGATTCAATATAAGGATCAAGCCCTGTACCATCAATGACTACATTTTTAAATAATATATTCGAAAACCCAGCGTTACCGCCAATCATAATACCATCTCTCTGGGCATCTATTATATTCAAGTCTATAAAATTAATATTTTTAATCTCTTTTAATGTTGCTGCAAGCTCTACCGCTCCTCTCTCGTATCCCCATAAATCATAACTTGTGCCACACTTAATAATTAAGTTATTTTCAAAGGTTATCTCGTCAGTATATTCAAAATTATATCCTGAAAAATCAGTCGTTAGTCTAATACCCGATCCGGCAAAATTATCTTTAATAATATTATTCCTTATTATATGACCATTACCCCCAAAAATTGCTATTCCTCCCGCTCGCCAATTATGCTCAATTGTATTATTTTCAAAAATAATATTTTCAGACATCTTTGCACTTAAATCATCATAGGGCCAACAAGCTAAACCATCATCTCCGTTATTCCTGATATTACAATTTCTAACAATGGAATTGCTCGTTCCCTGAGTAAAATTCACTCCATCAGCATAATTATTCCTTATTCTACAATTATAAATAATCAAGTTATCGGTATATTTCATAGGATACGAATAATCGCCTATCCAGAAACCACATTCGAAATGCTCTTCCCATATGTCATGAATTATAGAATTGCTGCCAAAAGTCCCCATGAAACATTTGTAAATATACTGCTGTTCGGGTTTATCATTATAGAATCTACTATTTATCACACTATTCAAGTATATATGTGCAATCTCTACATTAGAACAATTATCCCCACCTACAATTCCTCCTCCACTTATGCTATCATTGGTAAAAAATATCTCTGTATACCATATACCCGCTCCAATAATTTTTATATTCGAAATATCTAAAACTAATTGTTTGCTTAGCAAATATTTACCTTCGGGTATGTATACATCTTTGCCCTGATTTTTTGCTTCATATATACAATCGTTAAACCCCTCCGAATCATCATATTCATCATCAGGAACAGCACCAAAGTCAGTTACAGATAATGCACTATCTGGTTTAGGTACTTTTTCGGGAATCTTTTCTATTTCTATAAAATCTATGCCATATTCATAATTGTCTCTTCCTTCCTTAGTAAATCTCAATATATCTCCAGGTTTTAAAGGGCTATCAAGTTTGAAATGTACCTCATCAAACCTCATTCTGGGTCTTTCTGAAGGAGTATTTGTAGGATCTGAACTGGGGAAATATTGCCATGACCAATATGAGGTTAAATTAATATCAAATATTTTTTCTCCATTTACATAAACTCCCAATAAGCCATTTACTCCATTACCTTCTGGTGAATCCGGTAACATAAACCTGATATTGATCCCATCAGCACTATCGTTTATAGTCCATTCAACATAGTCACCTGCTAGAGGTAGTCCTATATATGATTGGTTTGACGCTTCTGAGGCTGTGCTATCCTGGATAAACATTTTTGACTCGTGTAAAATCGATCCAGCGCCCCAATTCCCGAATTCAGCTTCGTATCTTCTATATGGGAAACTAGCACCTATCTGACTGACACTTTTATTACATAAAATAGTTGCAATCAGAAAAATAGATACAAAAAGATATTTATAATATTTCATCACTATCAATCCTACTCCTTATGTTTATTAAATATAATCCTATTTATTTCTAAACTGTCGTTTCTATTTTAGAAAAACCATTTTTTTAACAATACTTTTATATTTACCTTCTAATTTGTAGAAATAAACACCGCTTGACAGCACATGTCCATTATCATCTCTTCCATCCCAAGTTATTTTATATAAACCAACATCCTGTCTACCATTTACAAGAATTCGCACTATTTGACCTCTCGAATTTAGAATATACAATTTAACTTTAGATTTTTGTTTTATCTCATACTTTATTGAAGTCGTAGAATTAAATGGATTGGGATAATTCTGATAAAGCTCAAAGGCTACAGGTTTTAATTTTTTATCTTCTTCTATACCAGCCTCTTTCCACCACCTCGGATCACCAAGGGGATTACCCTTATCGTCTACTAAATTTGCATTATATGATAAATCAATATAATCTTCGATTGGCCATTCAAAAGTAAGTAAGGCATCTGGCGGCTCATGAAAGTAGTAAACTCCATCTTTCCATGGATCCCATATACCATTAAGATTTCCAATAATAACTTCAGGATCACATACTTCCACATTGAATTGGGGATCAACATTTACATTATTACTGTCAACAAAATTAGGATATCCTTCATCATTATCAAAAAAATGCTCTTTTATATAATCTGCCATCCACTTTTGAGGCAACACGCCAAATTCATTATTATTCCACCATTCAATAACTTCTGGAATCCAGTAATAAACATTATTCTTTAATGTATAAACGCGTTCATCTTCCGCAAAATGTCCATCTCCATTAGGATCATATCCTTTCATTTTACAGAATAGGGAGTCTCTGGTCAAAGAGTCAAGCTCAAATAAATGTACAAGACCATGAACATCCTTAGTCGGAACTCTATTGTTCACCTCTTCTATATCCTCAGATGCCATATAACAGTTGTAGAATATATTATTTTCCACATGGCATTCAACTATCCAATTGAATTGGTGAGACTGTGTCCATGTATTTACAAGAGTGTTGTTCTTGAACTCACCATATAAAGTCGGCCCTTCACAATCAGCTGTATACCCACCTACATTAAAAAAAGTACTATTTCTGCAAATAACACTGTCTTTTGGGATACCAGGACCTGATTCACAGAATACCACACCATTCCATTTAACTCCTGGCATACCAACACTAAAAACCAAACAGTTCAAAATTTTCCATGTACTTCTACCGGAACCTGTCCCCTGAACAGCCGCCCATCCAGTATAAGGTGCTTCAATAATAAGCCCATCAAATGTATAGCTTGTGCCTTCATGGTCCACAACGTTTATTACATATTGACCACAAGCCCCCACTCCATCGGGTCTTATCCCTGTGATCCATAAATTTTTAAGCACGGCACTTTCATGAAACTCGAATAACCACGGCGGCGTTGTACCATCAGGTTTTAAACCAGGTCTTACAACGGGTGGTCTTTTATCCTTTGTAGGTTTCTGAGCAACTATTTGAATATCTTCATCAAAACGAATTACATTTTCTACCAAATAAACAGAATCTCTATAAAGCTCATAAACCTTATGTTTTTGTTTTCCATTTTCATCGACATCATTATAAATCCAGTAATCAAGAGCACCACTCAAAGAACCGTCTGGTTTATGATTACCTATAAGTAGTGTATCTCCTTTTTCAATAACCCCGGAAAAAAGAAACTCTGGATGAATTACTATCATCAAAAATAATATTGTTATAGCTAAAAATGGTTTTAATCTTAGCATAGTTCCTCCCTATTTTTTTAAAATTCATATTTAATTCCAAAATCGATAGTTCTACCGTAATATCTCTCATATATTGGTAGTTCCTTAAACTTTATAACATTTTTCTCATACTCGTTGTTTAAATTATTGAAATTAAGGTAAAACTCCATACCCTTAATAGGAAGTTTCTGTCTTAAAGAAAGGTCATGTCTAAAAAAGTCGGATGAATAACCTCTCAAATCTTCGTACCAATTGGTGTTAGTAAATATGTTTGATTTATACCTAAAAGTCCATCTTACTGAGAATCCTTTGTAATCAAACCCAGCTGTCAAATTTAGAATATGGTCGGGTTGATAGACCATTCTTTCAGCATAAGTAGTATCCGCATTCCTATAAATTGGCATAAAATTCTCGTCATAGTCTATTATTACTCTGTTTCGGAAGTACTTTGTCTCTGAGAAATTCCTTGTATAGTTAATATTTAAGACCAAACCTTTTAATATCCCCGGCAGATACCAGAAATTTGACATCCACTGAAACTCTATTCCGTAATCAATGGCTTTATATTTATTATTCTTCGCAAAGGTTACCGTTCTTCCTATGGTCTTACTATCTAATCCTTCAAAAAAGTCAAGCTCTTCCTTAGTTACAACCCAGTTACCTGCATAATAAATCATATCTCTTATTGTTTTGTAAAATAAAGAGGTTGAAAATAGTCCTACTTTGTTTGAAACAACAGCGAATTCAACATCATAATTTCTTGCCTTTTCTGGTTGAAGATTAAAATTATGCCAAACAATAGGCCCGCTAATAGGATTGGTTATCAGTACAGTTGGAACAATATCACTATAGTTTGGACGTTGCAAAGTATGGGTATATCCAAATTTTACATTTAGCCACTTCTTTGGTTTATATACAAAATGAATCATGGGAAGAAAAAAACTATTTTCTCTTTCTTTTTTTACTTTATACCATTTATTGAAGGGCAACCATGCAGCTGTTAGGTCTCTGGCATCTCCCCTATAACCCGTATAGATTGTTTTGTTTCTCTCATATCTTATACCAGGTATAAAAGTAAAGGGACCATATCCCACGGTCATCATTAAATACCCTGCATAGTAAATTTCTTTTCCATCATAATCATAAATAATACTCTCCTGCTGGTTATCATAATAACTAATTGAATCATCCTGATCAGCAATTATATGGTCATTAAGTTCTTTAATCTTATCAAGATCAAGTGAGCAATCGATCATAAATTTATCATCAAGAATACTGATGTTTTTATATTCTTTATCATACAAATCATACGCTAAAATGTAGCTCGAGCCTGCCCCCAGATTCCAATAACTCATGTTTTTAGCACACCAGAAGGTAGATAGTTTATTACCTTTTTTTAAATCCTCCTCTCCAAATAAATAAAAATACATGTCTCTGTTAATTAAATCTTGATTTAACTGCCCACTCAACATAGCGTATAATACATCCTGGTCATAGCTACGAACGGTATTCTTATACATCCCACCCCATTTTAGATCAAGTTTGAACATAGAGGTACTTAGAATATCTTTATAAAGGAAATCTATCTTAGAAACTGCATGGTAACCATCCGAACTAAATTTTCTATGATACAAATCTCCTAACTTTCGATCAACACCAATATATTTTTCTACTCTATCTTTATAAGTATAGGTTAAAGTATCTAAAATCATAACGCTCTGCACATCATAGGGATGGAGGTTTTCCCTTGTATTGATATTAGATGGAAATGATCTATTATCGACATCTACAGCCCAAGCATATAATTGTTCTGGAGTAGAATTCTGAGAATAAGAATAACCAACAGAGGCATCTAACTCCATTTTTCCAATAACTTTTTTTACATCAACAGAATTTGTTATTACACTCAAACAATTATTTTCAGATAGTACACTGACCGGTGTATTACGCCATTGCAAACTAAAATTCATAGCGCGCTCATCTATACCTGTTTTTTTAAGACTTAAAAAAGTATTGGTTTTTATCTTAGTTGTAATCCCATTGTAATCTAATACCAGAGTAGCGTTATACCTCTTTATATTTCTTTTAACATCTCTAACCATTACCAAATCTGTTAAAACAGGACCATCTTCTCTTTCTTTTGAATATACATTATTACCCATTTCCTCTGAGCTTGCATCTTTTCTCTCTGTATCCAGCTGTAAAAATATTCCAACTTTATTATTAAAAAACCTTCGGCTACCACTGAGGATAACCTTATAATTCTTTAAATTATTTGTCAGATCATTATACCCACCCTGTACAATGATATTAAATTGTGGAACTTCAGGAGCTTCTCTTATAACAAAATTAACAACCCCACCTGTGGCATCCGCTTCTTTGTCCGCTGTCAATGATTTGAAAAGCTCAATTCCAGATAGCATATATTGAGAAATCATACTTAAATCTGTACTTCTATCATAAGAATCAGTTGGACTCATTGTTATACCGTTTATCTGTACCTTAGTGTATTTAGGAGCAAGACCTCTAATAACAAGCTTATTACCCTCGCCTCCAGATCTCTGCAATGATACACCTGGTAGTCTACCTATCGCCTCTGCAGCATTTGCCTCTGGTAACTCTTGAATTTGAGTTGATGAGATTACATTTGCTATATTTACCATTCCAATCTGTTGGTTTATTGCTTGAATCTGTCCACGTGCCTGAGCCTGTATCACAACCTTTTCTCCTTTAACAGGACTAACCTCCATAACTATATCTAAATATCTTACTTCATTCTCTTTTATAGTAATCGATATGTTCTTTGTCTTATATCCTATATAACTAACCATAACTTCGTAACTACCAGGCGGTATGGAGGATAATATAAACTCCCCTTTAATATTAGACGCGGTACCAATATTTAAATCCTTAATCATAATGTTAGCACCTGGCAGTGGATTACCTTGTTCATCTACGGTTTTACCTGTCAATATTCCATATCTGGACGCATTAAGGGTACATACGATGATTGAAAAAATCAGTATTAAACGATGAAGTTGTATCATTTTTTCTGCCCCTTTTGTTAAATAATCATTCACAATGTATCATTTAATAACAAAATGGTACGACCTGACTGAGTTTAACTTTACAAAAGTTGCTAAATAAAAATAATAATCCCTGATTACCTTTATAAAACTACCTTTACAATAAATTATTAAAAAACAACTTCGTCTGTCCCGAATTCAATAAATTCCCCGTTAATGGAATCGTTATCACCTATCGCCCAAATAACTTTATTAGACTTTTTTGGATCTATGCTATAATCAAACTGATCTTGAGTGTTCAGTTTCCTTGAAAATTCAATGATGGTAAAATTATTCCATTCCCTGCCTTTGAACTCTATTATATCGTTACTACCACCTAAAATGACATCTGGAATCTGCTTTTCTTCACCACTAAGTTTAAATCCATCATTTAAATAAACCATACTCTCCTTAACGTACCCAATTATAAAATCTGCTTCTGAACCATCAGTATTTACAGGGAACCCCAATGCAACACAGCCTTTTGTCCTTGCCATAATTTCAAAATAAATTGTATCATTAGATATATTCCAGTAAAGATAATAATTATCTGAAAGCTTCTTCTCGCTTTTACGCTTTAAAAATGTAGGTTCTTCAGCACCACATTTTATAAGAATAATCCAAACTAATACAGTAACTAATATTTTAATATGCAAAAACTTCAACACTTTAATCCTAGATGTATTGAAATATTAATAAAGTGATTGATCATCTTAATAACAACATCTTTTTTATATCCTGTACCCCGTTACAGATAATCTTATAAAAATAAACACCCGAGGGAACAGCCCTCCCAAAATTGTCTCTGCCATTCCAACGCAAAAAACTTAACCCACAATCCATTTCCCCATCATATAAATGGTTGATAATTTTCCCATCAAGTGAATAAATGACTACTTTTACTTTCTTTTTATCATTCAACACAATTGGTATATTAGTTACACTGTTAAATGGGTTGGGGAAATTCCTGTTCAAGAAAATCCCATCTTCAATATTTTGATAGATGTTTGAATGGATAAGTTCAAATTTTAAATATTCAAGGTTAAAACCACCTTTAACAAATAAAACTTTTAGCTCATATTGGCCTTCATCCAAATGAATACTATCAATAGTGATATCTCTCCATGCTTTCCACCCTCCAGTATTTTCAACCATTATATTAGAAGCAATCGGATTATCATCTAAATAAATATTCATTATGCCTGTATTGTTTGGGGATGCAACCCTTAATTTAAGACTGTATATACCAGATGTCACTATATCAATTGTGTATTTCAGCCATTCATTATCTTCAATCCATCCAACATTGTATTTTATACCATTTTCATCTTCAGATACCTCGATATCGACACCATCATTTCTAAATTCTCCACCACTATTCCATGCTACCCAATTTGGATAAGTTATCATTTGATAGTTTTTGTCACCATAGGCTATCCCATTCTGCCCCAGATCATAAAACACTGCAGGTATCAATCCAGGAACCCTTAAGTCAGCAAAAGGCTTATTTGTTTTTTTAAAATCCTTATCCAATAAAGCCGATACCACATCTTTTCGAAACTCACAGCTATCCATATCAAATTTTTTCGCTAAGGTAAAAAGTGCATTTTTAGCAAATTCTAAGGAAGGTTTTGAAGCATTCCCATTCCAGTAATCTATAATTCTTTGATAATCATCGGTCAATTTAACAGAGTAAATAACAGATGTAGCATCGATTTTCTTATAAGTCCACCAGTTCCAGCTAATACTGTTTTTCTCTGCAATACTGATTACCTCAGAGAACCAGTGATTGGAATTTTCACCGAACTCGCCAAGCCATAACGGTCTAAGATATTTTCTTCGCATTTCTATATATTGGTTAATGGTATTTGCGGCAGGATCACTCCAGTATTTATGGAACGCATAAGCCATATTTACATCAAATGGAACTTCAAGATTAGAAAAATCTGTAGCATACCAATTACCTTCTATAAATAATAGATGATTATCTCCGTTGCTTCTTATTTCATCTTTTATCTTTATGTATAAATTTCTCAATTCCGTTGTTGAAATACCCTGTGGTAAGACGGGTTCATTTAATAAGTCATATCCCGCTATCACTTTTTCGTTTTTATATCTTTCTGAAATAAAATCCCAAAAATCAATTGTTTTTTTCTTATTCTCTTCATATAACCATAATTCAGCTCTGCCTGGACTATCACTTATATTTCCATCATTTTGACCACCTGGAGCACAATGCAAATCCAGAATTAAATACAAACCATATTTTTTGCACCAAGTCAATAATGAATCAAGAATATGAATTCCTTCACTTTCGTAGCTAAATGATAAATTAGCATCCATAAAAAGATCATAATGAAGGGGTATTCTTATGGAATTAAATCCAAGCTCGGATATTCTCTTCACATCTTTTTCCTGTATATAATATTTTCTATATAATATGAAGAACTCTCTTGTATTTTCAACTCCTATCAACTCCTCTACCATTTCTCTAATGGAAGTAGGGGAACCATAACCTGGCATACGAAGCATGTATCCTTCTGGTACTAACCAACCACCCAATCCAATACCTCTAAACAGTATTTCATTCCCTGATGTATCCAAAAATACAAATCCAGCTGCTTTTACATAATCAGATGAAAACAAATTTACTATCGTCGTATTAATAACTAAGACAAGTATTAATAATTTTAACCTAGAACTACCTCTTAACATTATCATACCATTTAATATTTACTACTTTAAATAAGTTACCTTTTTCTTAACTATACCATTATTTGACTTAACCCTTATCATATATACCCCGGAATTTAATCTCTTACCAAATCTGTCTTTGCCATCGAAACGAAGAATATACTCACCGGAGCACAAATAGTTATTATACATTTTATTAACTATCCTTCCATATAGATCAAATATCGAAATCTCAAAATTACCTCCAGATTTCACTCCAACTGCTATATTTAAACTTTCATTAAATGGATTGGGATATACATTTAATAATTCAAATTCAATTTCTTTTATATTGCTTTCTTTTATCCTGTTATATCCAACATCTTCGGATGTCGTCAGGCATAATATCATATAACCATCTTTAAATACTACGTTCTCAGGTATGAAATCACAATTATTACCATAAAATGTATGTGTAGCTTTCTGCCATCTATCACTATCGAAATAATCAAAGTCATCTTTCCATTTGAATTTAAAATTTTTCCCCATTCCATAGTCACCATTTTCGGGATCATACTCATAATATTTAACCCAATCATATACGGCGTACTTAGGCAAAATCGAATCATCAAATTGACCAACCCAATTCTTATCTGTAGACTGCCATAAATTCATCATTATCTTCTGAGGTTTATTTAATTCCGCTATATGTTGACCTACTTGTATGTGCTTAGATATATCATCTATATACCATGCAACATAATTAGGCATCCATTCGATTGCATATATGTGAAAATCTTCGCTCGGATCAAAGTTCACTGTAACCAATTCAACATGGTTTATTCTTCCAGGTGTTATTGTATTGAACTGGACTTTATTATTATATTTCCCCAGAATTTCAATATCAATTTCATTCCAATCCATTTCATCTTTTACATTATCGTGATATGTGAAAAATGACGAGACTATGCCTGACCCAGATGCAGATTTAAATCGGACTTCAAATCTACCATATAGAAAGGACTCTTTTGTTCTTAACTCTCCACCTTTGTAAGGCTTAGGGTATACTAAAGATATACACACAAGACACAGTGTAAACTTAATTTGCCATTTTCTTCCCATAATCCAACCTATTATAAGTTGTTAATACTGGAAAGTTAGGAACTACCACAGGATATGGAAGTCCTGTTTGTAATACTGACATATCAACTCTAGTAAGCTTTATATTTTCCAGTATATAGGTATTTATCTCTATTTCATTTTCATACTTTTTAATCAAACTTAAAAAATAGGGATTAAGAACAGTATCAATTATTGAAATGTAATCCTGTTTAAAATCATCTAACAAATTCTTCTTATTTAAAATTCTATTTCTTTGATCTATAGCTAGCAGATTGTCTTTCCACATTTGAACGTTGTGATTCACACTTTCTATCCTGTCATATCCTCGTCTATATGCATCTTGAGTTATGTAATAATCTCTGACTAGATCTACAATTGCATATTTTAGCTGTTCTAAATATTCTGAGTTTTTAAATCTTCTTTTTCTAAAAACTAAGGGATGCTTTTCAAGTAGCTCTTTAAATTCCTTCACAGTCCATGCCCTGTTATCGATATTAAATAATGGTTCATCTATAATGTCGTCAAACAGACCTTGTATACTGTCCGGTGCCGCCTTAACTTCCAAATCCCACAGTGCTCTATTTAGCTCACTTTTTTTATCTATATTTAGATATAAATCGGACACTCTCTGGGCTATTGTAAGAAATATGTCCCTATTAAATTCAATTCTTTTCCCTTGCATTATTCTTTTAACTATCTGGCTATAATGTTTATCTGCTTTATATAACTTAAGGAACCTTTCAACTTCCTGCATATGAGCCGCTCTTGATCTTTCATCAATAGGAATAGTAGTAGTCCAGCCCATAACTCTAAATATTATGAAGCTTCTGTAGGAAATTCTTATAGGTCCAATAATTTCACCCTTGTTATATTTTCTTGAATAAATTTTAAAAATTACATCTGGATCAGTTACCATGTTCAATTCTAATTCCATATATGGGATGGAATCACCTCTTAGATGATCATAAAATACTCTTTCAAAAATTTCATTATTTATAGTGCCATACCCAATCAATTCATTGAAAACAGCAGTATCCGTAAATGTATAATAGTTCAACTTATATTTTCTTAAACTATTTTCGTAAAAATCGTTTAATTCTTCTTTAGTGAGTTTAATTCTACTATAGGATAAAAGATAATAGTGCCATTGCCTCATTGCCTGCTCTTTCCTGCCTGTCAAATAATTATTAAAATTTGAGTTGGTTAAGAGTGGTGATTTACTCTTCTCTGCCTCAATGGCATACAACTTTTCGGCAATCAAAGTATTCAATATTATTTTTTTATGTATATAATAGTCTCCCCTACAATACGCAGGGCGAGGAGTATACTCTGCACGTCTTATGAATTCATTCTTAGTAATGACCCTGTTACCAATCCTGGCTATTATTGAATCCTGACTTATTTCAGGAAATTTTTTACTACAACAAGTTGTAATGACACCAATTACAAATAAAGTAGAGACAACAATTTTTCTTATAATCATATAGTATCACAGGTTAAAATGAAAATTTAACAGTATATACATTATATTTACCAAGAATGTTCATATCCCTATATGCATAATCAACCAAAAGAAAAGTATTTCTGGGCATTCTTATCCTCAACCCAAAACCAGAAGTTAATCCATATACTGAATACGGCATAAATATCCCTTTATATCCTGCTCTTAAAAATATACTACCAATTCTAAATATTTTGAGTTCATATTGAGTTCCTATATTAATGTATTCAGCATTATTATTGGGATGAATAGCATCTGCTGCAATTATTAAATTATGGTAACTTGACACTATGGGTCTATATGAAATACCAATCCTGGAAATTAATGGTAATTCCCAGCTCTCAGTATCAAATTTACCCTGCGCATCCCCGTAATTACCCGCTTCATCAGGCAAAATATCAATTGTATTCAGAAGGTCAATTCCATCATACTTCATTTTAGTTCCATAATTTGAAATACTCATTCCTATATTTAGTCCATCTTCCCTTTCCCCTGATAAACTAAAAAATCCTGTATTTACAATGGCACCCAGATCCAGAGCGACAGAATTGCCTATACAATGCCATATTTGTGATGAAATTAATTTAGCAGTAGCCCCGAAAGAAAACCAAGTAGCGAGTTTACGAGCATAAGACAAACCTATTGCATATTCATTTGCAGTATAAACCTCTCCTGTTCCATCTTCATATTTCACGGTGGTTACGGGTATATCGCCATAATTTATCTGAGTTGCTGCAAGTGCAAAGGTACCCAATAAAGGCAAATTAACAGCGCCCGCCACAAAGATGATATCGATATCAACTAACCATGGTTGATAACAAAAGATTGCCTCTCTTCCAGTGAGAAATGCAAGCCCCGCAGGATTCCAATAAATTGAGGATACATCATTTCCTACACTAACATATGCGTCACCCATCCCCACTGCAGAGCTTGCCATACCTATCTCAAGAAAATTAGCCGCAGTAGTACCTACACGGTGTGGTTTTTGTTGAGGCAACAACGAACAAATGAATATGAAAATTATTAAAATTGCTCTCTTTATTCTCATAATTACACCCTTATTTTATTACTGCGAACTTACCCATAACTTCATCACCTGTTTCCTCTGCTTTTATATAATATATATACATACCAGCAGCTATTTCTAATCCCTCTCTTGTTAACATATCCCAGACATATACGCCCTTTTCAATTGGATTATTAACGTGTATCTCATCAACCAAAACACCGCTTACAGTAAATATCTTTATTGTACATTTTGCAGGGATATTTTTAAACATCAATCTTCTGGGTTGATTAAGGTAAGGATTTGCAACAGCAGGTTCAATTTCATTCGTACAAATATATGGATTAGGTACAATTTTCACGTCTTTTAGATTGTTTGCAAGCTCTTCTCTATCGATTGTGTCAGTAGCAGTAATTGAGAAGTAAAGAGAATCGGTTTTCCAGAATGGTCTTTTAAATGTAACTCTATATACACCATTATTAGGTGGTACAGTACTATTTAGAAAATCGATAACAAATATTGTTCCTGCCCAGTCTCCGTTCTTATTTAGTGCACCAACAAGGATTTTATCTTCATTTATTTCAAACAGACCATCTTCATTCACATCTTGAATTAATATATCCATCCTCTCATAGTTTCCTGTGGAATCCTTAAAAAGAATATTATAAACAGTAAAAGGAACAGTCTGATGAGTCAGTATTTGAGAAGATCTAATCCTTGTATCTGATTCATCTCTGATTCCCGTTTTATCATCAGTAACACCGGTATATTGATCTCCAAATACTATATTATACTCCCATGGAAAATACTTAGATTCCCTTGCTGAGGGCATAATAAACAATGTATCATAACCTTCAATCCAGCCACTATTGGCAAAATCAAATGTTGGTGTTTCGATATTTAAAACAATATTTAGTCTTATACCATCGAAAACATCAGTATAAAATCCACCTGTCTTTATAGTATAGTAATTCAGCGTATCATTACGATTAATATTATCTCCGGAATATTTACTGCTATTTTCATAATAGACCAGTGATGTATCTTCCGTAAGGTTAAAAACTTTATATCCACTCGTAGTATAAATTAATCCATGATCATAGTCATTTATAATCTCCGGTAATCCACTAATATTATGAACAGTATCAATATCAAAAGTAATACAATATTCATGACCGGACTTTAATGCTCCAAGAGCAAGCAATTCCGGTATTACTTCGCCTGATCCGATAAATGATATTCCTTTCCTGATGTTTGTCTCAGGTGGTACGTAGCCAGCTGATGGAGGAGTTGGAACCACTACCGCTATGTTTTTACCGTATCCAATAATGTTTTCATTTTCATCCATTTCAATTACGAGATTATTTTCTGATGGAGCAATGCCTGGTCCTATGTCAGGCGCACCGTAGTCATAAGCTACAAGACCGTAATAATATGTCCTCCCGTTTTGTACATTATTATCAATAAAATAATGAGTTATTCCGGTCTCACTCCCAAGAAAATACCCCATACCATTTACCAAGCCAAAATCTGTAAAACCCTGTTTGCCATCCTTTAGATCACACTGGTATATCGGTTTATAAAACATAGGGGTACCGTACCCATCAGTAATTACCTGTGCATCATGAAAATAAGGATCAGTAGCCCTATATAACTTATATCCTTCAAAATCATTAACATTACCAACAAATGGATCACGAGTTCTGGTATCTGCGACATCATCCCAAGTAAGGATAACTTTCCTGTCACCGGGTGTTGCCGTCAGCGTTGG
Organism: Candidatus Neomarinimicrobiota bacterium; assembly: GCA_017656425.1. Taxonomy (NCBI): domain Bacteria; kingdom Pseudomonadati; phylum Fidelibacterota; species Fidelibacterota bacterium. The sequence continues at coordinate 109,126 of JACDNV010000004.1, forward strand.
CATCTCAGGTGGACTGGCAAATCTATAATCTCTTTCATATATTACCTGAACTATTCTTTTTAATTCAAAAAGAGCAGGTGCTGTGTGTTGTTCTGACTCTAGTCCTTCCAGTGGATCATAAGCGTGTAACTCTGACATAGAAATACGTTCTGTCCTTCCTTTATAAAGAGGGAAAGGTCCAGAAGCAAACACTTCCACCAAATTAGATATAACTCCATAATATTCCATTAGTGTATCCGCTGCTAGTATTTCCCACATTACATCATCATTCTTAAACCAAATTGTTGTGTTTGATTGTGCATGGCTTTGAATGGGAAACATTCTAAAACTCGTCAAACCAACCATATCAGATTCAGAAACATCAGTAGCTGCAAAATTTGGCTCACATCCAACACCCTCTTTATAATCTGGCATATGGTTACATTCTCCCTCATCAGGACCTGTATAGTTTAGCTCTCCTGGACCTACACCATCTAATCCCACATCATCACCAGCAAATTCCGTAATTTGATAAACGCCATCACCATTTAAATCTTCGCCATCCTGCCAATCTTGATCTTCATCGGCATCCCAGTGTTCATGTAAATCTTCCATTTTTAATCTATAAAATGCTAAGAACTTGTTTATATCAGCTATATCTTCAGTTGGACCAACAAGCCTTGTTGCTGGATTATCTCTTTGTTCATCTATAAGTCCATCATCGTCATTATCTATACCATCATAGGGTAATCCAGGACTCTCAAGGTAAGCAAAGCCCATAATACCAGTCCTTCCACCAGCATATCCAGTTTCATCATTATCCCATGAATAAGCCATATCCAGAAGTTTATTAAAATATGCAATCTCGTCATCAGCTTCACCACCTATACCGTTATCAACCCAATACCCAAAGCATACTTGAGTTAAATGATACTCAGAAATATTTGCAATGTTGTATTCCCAGAAAATGCAATCCCGTGCTTGTGGATTATTCCATTGATATCCTCTCGTCTCTATCCGAATACCGATACCTCCCCATGGTTCACCTTTTTGTATTGTTACACTGGGTCTTTTGTCCCCGATTTTCCTTCCTGGTCTCGGATAGTATTTTACATAATCTTCAGGTCCTAGATACTCCTGATCCTGTGCATCATTAACAACAAAATATGTCTCCAGATCGGCATACATTACTCCTCTTCCAAATCTACCATTCCATTCTCCTGGCCATTTTAATTGATCATAAGGTGCTGGCCAACCCTCTGGAGGCCACGAATTAGGCTTATTACTCATTGCAGGATAATCCTGGGTCTCATTAAAATACCCGAATACAGGATAGAATCCCCAAGGTGTACCATCTACAGGGTTATAATCCATTTCCTCTCTATAACTGGTCTGCAGAAAATATAATGTATGGTAATTATTTGGAAACATTATAATTTTCGTAATGTCTGTTTCAGGAATAGTATCTGGATTTGTAGGAGTCGGATTGGAGGATTTTTTTATAAAAACTTTTGCACCAACTAATAAACCAACTCCATCGAGCATTCTCTGTGCATCAGGTCCATAAGGCCAACCAGAAAACTCAGGACCAACCTCACCACTGTACCAATTTGATAACTCAGTAGTATTCTTAAAATATAGATAAACCCTATTACCATTCATAACTCCTGCACGTACTGCCGCTATATCGCCTGCTGGATCATCGGGACCCTCATATTTTTTACCCTGGCCAAATACTAACGTTATAAAAATCAGTAATATTAAAAATAGAATTGAAATTAATCTCTTCATTTCTACTCCTCAATTCACTTAAAATGATAATACCAAACCAATTTTAATTGTTCTGGGGACAGAATATGCTGATGGATTTTTATATGTTTCATCATATGTGCTAAAATTACTTCTGTATGATTCTAAATCAGATGGTCTAACTATTGCGGTATAAGCCCTTCCTGTCTGTCCGTTTACCCATACTTCATTAAGTCTATCAAACAAATTGTATATAGACCATTCCATTCTCAATTCGAATCTTTTAATTGAAATTATATCGTAGTACCCGGTAGCATCAACACTGTATGATTGGCTAATGTAATCATTGTTAGGATATAAATTCAGTCTTGAAATTCTATTTTCTGGTATTGGACTCCACGTATAGGGTGTACCAGAATTATAGTATCCTGTAAATGTTATACCCCAACGGTCCGTATTGTAACCAACAGTAAGGTTAAATGTATGGCGTTGATCCCAGCTCATTGGAATATATCTGATTATAGGGTCCATATTATTCCCTTCACGATTAAAATTCTGCTCCGGGGTATCAGCATTACCTCGAGTGTATTGTAACGTATAATTTAAAAACAATGATATCGGTCCTCTTACAAAATCAAGTTTTACCTCAAGACCTCGTGCATTACCATAATCTTTATTTGTATATATACCATAGCGAATCTGGTTATAGGTTGTCATAACCTTTGTGCTTAATAAATTATAAATATCCCTATAAAAAAGGGTTACTTCTAATCCCAGGTCCCTAATTAGTTCCTGCCACAAGCCAACCTCATATGTAACCGTTTTTTGAGCCTTGAGCTGAGGGTTACCCATGGTGGCTTCGAAATCCCTTGGACCTACTAAGTGGGAATGATTTTGATAAAAAGCATATAAAGGAGGTGTTTGGAAAAAGTGTCCATAACTGAAATGAAGTATGGCAGTTGAACCTAATTGATATGCCAGACCAAATCTTGGGCTTATTTGAACCTTCGGATCTGCTTTTACATATTTAGACATCATTGAATCTGGCAATGACAATTGGTTTGCAGGATTTCTGAGATCCGTAGGATATGTCGTGTTCGGATCGAAATAATCGTATCTTAAACCTATATTGATAACCATCTCATTAAATTCCATTTTATCTTGAATATAAAGTGAATATTCATATGGTTTTACAACATAAACATCTGACCATCTTGTAGAATCGGGATAAATTACCGGCTGGTACACTAAATTTGCAGAGTCTGTCCCAGCATATTTGTTTCTGATTACATGGTATTGGTTATCCAGTATATGCTGAGCATATTCAAATCCTGTTTTAAAACTATGATTTGTATTAGCCTGCCATGTCAGGTCAAATTTCGTTTTATAATCTGTCTGATATCTCTTAGTATGGGGTTTCCCCAGATATTCTCCAAACCTATTTCCTGCACCTTCCTGTCCGCCAGTATAGAAATAGCAACCATTATTATTTAAGAATCTATCATTAATATATCGGGAGTCATAAGGATTCTCATAATGGTAATTGCCATAATAATCATAAATTTTTGCCATCTTCAATTCATAAAATAGATTTGTTGAAATCATATGGTTTATCTGTATGGACAATAAATTATCTTTACCATAAGATTTAAGCTGACCGTCAGGATTATATTTAAACGTATGATTGTAGCTTTTCCAGCTCGACAAACTTGTATTATACAACAGCGATAATTTAAATTTGGAAAATGGTTTGAAGGTAAATTTAGTCATAAGTGACTGGTTTTTATTCCAATTCATAGGCACAAATTTATTATCCCCTGTATTTTCAGAATACCATTCAGTAGAATCCATAGAAGAAAAATCGCTATAATCAGTTATTCTGAATCTTCTGATTCCATTGAGATGCCCTTTATTATCCTGTTTTCTATAATTTATAAAAAATGTTAAAAAGTCTTTTATGATTGGACCACTTAATTGGAATTTATAATCTTTATTTCTATCGATTTCTGCCTCATCGATCCCGATAAATATTTCATCATGTGTGGTAAAGTAATTTGAAAAGCTACCTGATATAAAGCCATGAAAATCATTTCCGCCTTCCCTCGTTACCATATTGACGACACCACTCATCGCCTGCCCGTACTCTGCATTAAAAGTGCCTGTAATCACTTCAAGATCTTGAACGGCTTCTGGCTCCAGCATAACTGCAGAATAATTACCAGTAAAAAGTTCATCCACACGCAAACCATCAATCATATAGGAAACCTCGTAAGATCTGCCACCCCTGAAATGGCCTGCAACAACTCCTGCCTGCATATTGACAATTGTAGCTACATTTTCAACAGGCATCTTTTCAATTTGATCTTGTGAAACGTTTTTAATAGTACTGGTCTGGTCTTTTTTTATCGCTATTCTATCAGCTTCAACAACAACTGTTTCCCCCTCTATCGACGTTTGATCAAGATCAACATCTATATATGTAGTTCTATTAACCGATACTTTAACTCCCGTGATCTTCTCTGTTTTGTATCCTATTACCTGAACTACCAATGTATATTCACCAGGAGGTACATTTATTAAATAGTAGTTCCCATTTTCATCGCTTGCCGTCCCGATGGTACTACCCTCAAGCCAGATATTTGCTCCAGGTATCTTATCCCCGGTTTTCGCATCAGTTATAGTACCTGCAATCTTACCGGTAGTCTGAGCAAAAATTGAATTGGATATGAAAAACGTTAATATTATTAATAACCAAATTTTTGAATTCTTCATGGCTACTCAACCTACAATTTATTGCAGTTGGACATTGATATAAAGGGGGGTATACTACCCCCCTTTATATGTTATTTATCACATTTATCATTTAATTAACAGCATCTTCTTTGTCATTATAAAGTCGCCGGCTCTCAGTTGATAGATATATATCCCAGATGGGTAGTCTTTCGCATTCCAGTTCACCTTATAATAACCTGCTGGAAGGTCTTTATTAATCACTTTATCGACTTCCCTTCCCAATACATCATATATAATTAACTCTACTTTTCCATAGTTCGCTATGCTAAAAGCAATCGTTGTATTTGGATTAAACGGGTTTGGATAATTATCATATAGCTTATAAACAAAAGACATAGCATTTTCAGCAGCTTTTATATCAGTCTTAGTAGTATCGAATACCCATGTATATGCCCATTCTGTTGGATATCTCCATTGATTATCGGTACTGAACTTTGAGAAACCAACATTTCCTTCCCAGCTACCATCATTATCATGGAAATATAGATCAATTGGGATTCTCATACCATGCTCAGGGTAAAACCTTGCATCTTCTTCCATCTTTATACTATCAAGAGGAATTTTAGCTTCAATGACATAATCAGGGTTATATCCTTCAAAGAAGTAATTGTCTGTTCCAGGCTCATATAGTATCACACCACCGCGGGTATCGTGATGAAATCCAGTTTCATTCATATATAACGAATAATCAGGTTCGCTACCTCTCATGAATGATGTGTGCTTGGCTCCCACCCAATCATAGAGCCCAATAAAAACCTGAAAAGCATCACTATTCCACCAGTCGGTATTTGGATCATAATTGTAAACATCATCTACTACATCAGCACCTATGTATAGATAGTTACTATCCATTGCAAGATAGACTGTTGCATTAAGGTCATTTGCATCGTCAACTGTCCCTGCTGGCACATGCCCTAGTTCAGGATTAATTATAAAGGGTTTTATACCTTCCCACTCACTAAAATCCCCATCGGCAACAAAATTCTGGGGTGGGTTCATAGATATAACGGGTATACCCTTAGCTGTATTGGTAAAAGCATCAGAGAAACCTGGCTCACCAACATTACCTGCACCATCAATACATACAACAGCATAATAATAGGTAACATCTTCATCTTTTAGTGGGGAACATAGCCAATGTATTGCAGTCTGAACATTCTCAAGTACCCCAGAAGCAACAACTTCTAAAGTCGGGTCGTTGATATCAGTAATTGGACTTTCACTTGCATAAACGTTATAAACTTCACCATTTTCACCAGGGACATCCTGCCAGGTAACCAAATTATAATATTCTCCAGCTGTTGTACTTACGTTCTGAACAGCTGCAGGTGCAATATTATCTATCAGTGGATTACCAATCCATACATTATCTAAATATACTATTTCTCCATAACCTGTAGTTTGATCAGTTACTAATATCTTGAATCTATAAAATCTTGTTGAATCCATTTCACCAGCTCTCAAAGCAGCTCCATCCCATGCACCACTTAGTCTATAGAAGTCCTTTAGAGCCACTTTAACTAGTTTCCATGTACCATCAAAATAACCCATATCCTCTGTTATCGTATATCCCGCTTCAAATTCCAGATCAGGAGTATCATCAGCCCCATTTCCATCATTATCAACCCAACCATCAATGTCATCATCAGTTAAAACCAACTTTAACTGTCCTATCCCTGACGGAGCTTTAATCCAGAACTTAATACTATCCACAGTCCAGGTATAACCTAAGTCTCTCGGACTATCCATTGTGAACATAAGTCCATCCCATGCTTGAGTAGGTAGTTTCCACTTTATACTATTTGTTAATCCATTATCAACATCTTCCTCGTTTGTTACCATATATGCTCCAGTATTCCCCCAGGCACTGGACATTGTAACATTATTGGGAACAGCCTTGCCATTAAAAAACACTACTGCAATGCTTCTCGGTCCCTTAAGTACCAGATGATCAAGTATAATAGCCCCTTTGGCGCTATCCCCTTCTCCAGAACCACTCATTGAAAACTCTATAGAGAAACCCTTAATCTTATCCTTATCAAGCACCCCATTACCGGGAATTCCAGCCCATCCTGTTAGATTAAAACCTTCTCCACTCCAGTATTCTCCACTAGCTATCAACGGTATCTTAATTTCATTCCAGCCAGGCTCATTATCAAGGACATAATGAAATGAGTAATAGTATTCACAATCATTTACGCTATAAGTCTTGTTGCCATTAGGAGAATTACTTACATCATGCAAATTAAACCTTAGATGAACTCTTCCTTCAAGATTCTGTGGCTCTACATTATAATACCAGAAAGATACCGTATCATAAGATGACCAATCATATACTGCATCTGAATCAGGATTCCAGTGTTCTATTTTCGTATAACCACCCCAGCTCTCTGTATTATGGGTTGCCCAGACTAACTTCATTGCCCCATCACCGAATTTTTTAATATCGTTTACGTAGCTAATGTGGATGTAAGCTCTCGTAGAATCAGCATTATCATTTGCTTGATAATGGGCACCATGACTAGTACTAACGTTGATTTGATCAAACCATGCCCAGTAATTTGTGTCTTCCGGAGCTTGATCAAATTCGTTAATCAATTTCTCCCAGCCTGAAAAGGCTGTTCCAAAAAGAAAAATAACGAACACTAAAGATAGTAATAAACTTTTCCTCATGACATCCTCCATTTTATTTAAAAAAATTTCTACAATAAAAATATTTTATTTCTTCTAACAAGAATTTATCTCAACCCCTTATTCGACATTCACATATCACTTTGATTATTGCAAAAAATAGACCATATGAAAAATACACGCAGCTATACTGCAAAAATATCTACTATACTTACTTTAATTATCATTATGATAATTAAATATTATATTTTATTTAATAATATTTAGTACTATTTTATACCTAACTCTTTACATAATCGATGGAAATTGGGAGGAGCTAGTCCAAGTTTCCTTGCTGCCTCTGCGTCAGATAAACTTCTATCTCTAACATATCTTATAAACTCTGATTTTACCCTGATATCAAACTCTTTTAAAGTTGGTAATTCGTTATTAATTAAAGAAAAGTTAATCAAACTTTTCCCTACATCAGCCTTAATATCCAAAAATGCCATCGCAATTTCCCTGCTAACTCTAGCTACTCCATTCAATACAAGCCTTTGAATGAAATTTTTTAACTGCCTTACATTCCCTGGCCAATCATACTGTAATAAAAACTTTATAGCTTCTTTATCAAATGTCGGCTTTTCTATATTATACTCCCGCGAGAAAATGTCACAAAAATTTTCGATTAATACCTCAATATCTTCTCTTCTTTCTCTCAATGGTTTTATATTAATATTGAGAACATTCAACCTATAAAATAAATCCTCTCTTATTTTTTTCTCTTCTAAAATCCTTGTAATATCTTTATTTGTGGCAGATATAATTCGGACATCAACTCTATGTTTTCTTTCACTTCCGATCTTTTGTAGTTCACCCGTTTCTATTATCCTCAAAAGCTTTGCCTGAGCTTGAATTGACATTTCACCAATCTCATCAAGAAAAATTGTTCCTCCATTAGCCTTTTCAAACAAACCTACCTTTAACTCACTTGCTCCAGTAAAAGCCCCCTTTGTATAGCCAAATAATTCACTTTCAATTAATTCATTCGGAATCGCAGCGCAATTAACTGTAATATAATTTTCAAATCTCCTATGGCTTTTATAGTGAAGATGTAAAGCAACGAGTTCTTTCCCTACACCAGATTCACCGGTAATTAACACATTCGCGTCAGCTTTAGAATATTTATCTATCAGCATTTTGATATCTTCTATTTCTTTCGATATACCTACTATCTTATTTTGCATCAATATATTCTCAATATTTTTCTCTACTTTTACATCCGATCTATGTTTACTTAGTTCTAATTGCTTTCGCTCGTAGGCATTAATAACGGCCAGGATAAAATCTGTAGGTTGGTAAATATAATTGTCCATATCTACAGGGTACTTCGTCCCATACCAGCATGCACCACTTCTCATCAATTCATTTGCAAAATATACATCATTAACATTAATAGTCATCTTTGTTATCACAATTATCTGTATAAAAGGATCGATCTGCTTTATCTTTTTTATCAATTCCTCACCGTGCAGACTTCCTGAAAGCTGATAATCCATTATTACTACATCATCTTTTAATTTGTTCTTATTCAAATATTCTAAAAAGTCTTCTCCATCTCCAAATACACCATCAATTACATATTCGCGTGACATTGTCTTCAGTGTATTTTCAATTCGCTTAACATCAAATTCTTCATCCTCAAGAATAACTATCCTAATTTTACTATCAATTCTATGCCCCATAATAAGCACCTCCTCCTGTAATAGGTATTATAATTCTATATCTTGCCCACCTATCTTTATTTTCAGCAACAATATCCCATCCACACTTCTTGCAGTTTTCATAAGCTATATAACACCCATAGCCCGAATGCCCAACATTCTTTTTCGTAGTGACATTTTCTTTAAAAATAAGCTGGATACCATCTTCATCTTTTAACACGAGCTCAGATGGAAAATTTGCTCCATTATCCTCAATAATAATCTCACCAATATTTTTCTCTTTATAAATGGTGGTCTTAATCCTGATAACTACATTCTTACCTCCATTATGATCTATTTTATTCTGAATTAATGGCTCAAGAATTTCCCAGATAACAAACTCATTAATATTTAATATTGGAAATTCTTTATCCAGCTCCATTTTAAAATCATACCGGCTCGACATTTTATGTGTTCTTAAAAAAACATTTTTTACTAAAAATTTTATTACTTCATTAACATCAGTATGGAACATAGAACCTCTAATAATATGTATTGGTGGTTCAAATGTTTTCATATTATATATCACCCTCGATATAAACTTTGTATATTTTAAAACTCTATTTTTTACCTCCTCAATATTATTCTTATTAATTATATTCAAATCTTCATTTATAAATCCCATTATCTTTTCTGCCTTGTGGTGGGCATGATATATTCTTTTAGTAAAAAGCTGTTCCTTCCTGTGTTCTATTTCTGCTTTTAGCTTATTTGCTCTTTCCTCATAAAGTTGCGAAAGCGCTATATCCCTTTCTTTAAAAGTATAACTTGAAACAAAAAACATACCCAGAAGACCAAAAAGTATTATGGCAGTAAATATAGCCCCAGTCTCATTGTAAGATGAGGAGATTAATTTCTCAATATTTCTTAAATCAGGAACAACTCTCATATATACCATACCATAAAATTCACCCCATGGCACCAGTGGTACGCCCGCTTTAACTCCATTTTTTTCATCAAGATAGCTAATTATAACCTCATTATTCTTTAGCTCATCTCTAATTTCATAATACATTCTTAATGCAGGAAGTATAACTTCCTCCTCGCTTTGTACAGTACTATCACTTTTGAAAAAGAAACGATATAAACTGCGTCCATCATTTAAAAAATATAATCGATTGTTTCTTTCTAGAACCAAACACATTTCTTTTACATTTCTTTGGAGAAGTTGCTGGCTGAGAATTATATTAAACTTTTGTATTATTCTCCTTTCCTCTTCCTCCGTATTTGGCATATTACTATACGCCTGTTCTAGTAAAAGCTCTAAAGATGTTGTTGTAAGGTCTGCCACCCTTTCAACAAAATCTTTTCGATAAATCTCCATTGTTTTTAACAATAAAGATCTAGTTGAAGTATTATGTATCACAGTTAATATAACTTGAAAACCAACTATAGCCAAAAATAATATAACAAAGTGTCTACCCTCAAAATGACGCCATTTAAAATTTTTTACCTTCATAGTTATCCTCAATGATTAATAGAAAGTAATAGATTTCCAATTCCTTTATTTATTATAAATGGAACTTCAGAAACATCTAACTCACCTCTTAATAGCATATTGATATTGGAAGAAATTACATCTGATATTTTAGTATAATTGATATGAGAAGGACGAGAAATACTATAATTAAAATATTTATAATAGAATCTCAATTCTTGATCGATACTGGTATACTTTTCGTCAAGATAAAGCTTTTTAATAACAGGCAAGAACCCCCCTTTTGACCTTAATATCCATTGGGAATCCTCAGAGACCATATATTTTATGAAAGTAACAGCTTCATATTTATGAGGGGAATATTTGGAAATCATCAAATTCCAGCCTCCGATAACCGGGCGAGGTTCATTCCCCTTTTTAAAAGCAACATACGTTCTGTCTAAATTCTCAATTTTTTTAGTTTCAACACCCTCAACTAAATACATATCGTTAAAACTTGGCCATCCCCTAAAAAATGGAATATCATTTAATAGAGCATACTTCCAGCTTTCAATCTCATTAAACTCCGTAACCTCTATTGGAGCAATCCCATTATCAATCAACTTTTTCATGAAGTTAATGGTTCTTATAATAGTCGTATCCACAAAATTAAAGTCTTGCAGAGCCTGATAGTTGCCTCCTAAACCACCAAAAAATTCTACAAAATTACATACTAATCCTTCATAATTATCACCCTGAAATACATAAACCGGCTTGTCTTTATAATATCTTTTCTTAATTTCATAAAGGATCTCCCATGTAATAAATGGCTTATTGTTATCATCATAGCTAATTAAATCTTTAAACCTTTTTACCAAATCTTTTCTGTAATACAATAACCCTATATCGAAATAGATAGGAATACTGACAAGTACCCTGTTATTATAACACGTATTTAAAGCTGGTTTAATAAACCTATCCAGCTCCTGTCGGCTGAAATGTATAGATAGAGGTTCAGCCCAGCGTGAAAATCTTTCGACCCATACCTGATCTACGGCAAAAATATCTATAACACTACTTTTTGTTCTAAGGGCTCTTGCAATTATCTCTTTTCTGTCATTTGTGCTAAATTTAGTAAAAGGAAGATCAACAGGAATAACCTCTATTTTCCCTTTATACTTCTGATTAAATTTCAATATTGCTTCTCTATGTGCTTCGGAAATATTATCGGCGTAGTAGATTCTAACACTCTCTCTTTTAAATATTGGCAAGGAAATAGGCAATAAATAGACAACAAAAGAGATCAATATCGCAATTATTATTATCATTATATAAAATCCATACTTGTAGGTAATGGAAGAGCTTCTATCTTCACTCATTATAATAGCCTCCTATAAAAAATTATTATCATATTGATAATATAATATTTTTTATTTTATCATACGAAACCTTAATTTTATAATAAAAATAAAGAAATAAAAATATGGTATATTTGTTGCTTCAATAGTACTCAAGTTTTTTAATATGAATATGGGGGATTTAAAATGAAAGTCAGAATTTTTTTATTATTGTCACTAATTATACTTACTGTCCTTAATTGTAACAACAATTCAAATACCTTGCTTGATTCAAAAAATGAAGAAAAAATTGAATCACTAATAAGCCAGATGACATTAGAAGAAAAAATAGGGCAAATGTCTCAAGTTGATATAAGATTTATAAAAAAACCAGAAGATATTTATATATATGGATTCGGCTCCATCCTGAGTGGTGGCGGTGCACATCCACCACAGAACACTTCAGAAGCATGGGCCGAATTATATGACAGCCTACAAACATTAGCTCTTAAGAGCAGACTAAAAATTCCTATAATCTATGGAATAGATGCAGTACACGGGCATAATAATGTCATGGGTAGTGTTATATTTCCTCATAATATAGGTCTCGGAGCTACTCGTGATCCAGATTTGGTAAAAAAGGCTGCAAGAATAACCGCAATAGAAGTGTCAGCAACAGGGATAGACTGGACATTTGCACCATGCGTTGCTGTAACCCGAGATGAAAGATGGGGAAGGACCTATGAAAGCTTCGGTGAAGTACCGGATTTAGTTTCAATAATGAGTAGAGCCGCAGTAGAGGGATATCAGGGAGATAATCTGTCGAATATTACAACTGTAGTTGCCTGTGCAAAACATTTCATAGGTGATGGTGGAACAACAAATGGCGTTGATAGAGGTAATACTGAGATTGACGAGAAAACTTTAAGAGAAATACATCTGCCACCGTATAAAGCAGCAGTAGATGAGGGCGTAGCAACTATTATGGTATCCTATTCCAGCTGGAATGGAACAAAATGCCATGCAAGTAAATATCTTATAACTGACTTATTAAAAGAAGAAATTGGATTTAAAGGAATAGTAGTGTCAGATTACGCTGCTATTGACCAGATACCTGGAGATTATAGAAATGATATAAAGACGGCAATAAATGCCGGGATTGATATGGTAATGATTCCTGACAAATATGAGGAATTTATTTCATTACTTACTGACCTTGTTAAAAAAGGGGAGGTACCTGAAGAAAGAATTAACGATGCAGTAAGAAGAATTCTAAGGGTAAAGTTCGCTCTTGGTCTCTTTAATGACCCATTTTCCCATAGAGAATTGCTTTCAAAAATAGGCTCTGACGAGCATCGACAAATAGCGAGAGAATGCGTAAGGAAATCCATTGTTTTACTTAAAAATGAAAATAAAATTTTGCCATTATCAAAATACTTAAAAAGAATACATATATCAGGTAAAAACGCTAATGATATAGGAAACCAATGTGGGGGATGGACTATTTCCTGGCAGGGTTCCAGTGGAGATATTACTAAAGGGACAACAATTTATGAAGCAATAAAAAAATCCGTTTCAGATCAAACCAAGATAACTTTTTCCATAGATGGATTGAATGCAGAAGGAGCAGACGTTGCAATAGCTGTACTTGGTGAAACACCTTACGCAGAGATGCAAGGTGACAGACAGGATCTTCATCTTGATTCAAAAGACTTACAGACTCTGGAAAATCTTAAAAACTCAGGTGTACCAATTATCGTAATATTGGTAACTGGAAGACCACTCATTATAACAGAACAGCTAAAATATATCGATGCTTTGCTCGTCGCTTGGTTACCAGGTACTGAGGGTGAGGGTGTAACAGATATTCTTTTTGGTGATTATTCTCCAACAGGTAAACTGCCAATTAGTTGGCCAGCAAGTATGGACCAAATTCCAATCAATATCGGTGATAAAAATTACAATCCCTTATTTAAGTATGGATTTGGTCTATCATATTAACTGTTAACATATCTCCAGGTAAACCTGGCTCGAACTAATTCACTTAGTTTGTCTTTTTTTAAAATTATAGAACTGACATTAACTATATCGTTATTTTCTAAAGCTTTCATCCTGAATAATACATTATCACCTGCATAAGCTTCATTCTTATAATCAATATTTAATTCATATAATTGATATTTTTTCAAAAAATCATCTGGCATAGACCGCAAAAGCCAATCAACGTATACAACATTATTTACATGCCTGTTCAAATCGACATCATGTATTGATACCGGAAATTCTCTTTCAAAATCATAGCTGTCCGTCCCAGATATATCAGAAAAACCATCTGGGAAAGTTATCTTTTCAACAACTGTATTATCAGGAATAATTTTTCTAGCGCCTACCACTCTCTTTGATTTTATATCAAGCAAAGCCCATGATGTACTTGATAAGGCAACTAAAATGCCTTTCTCTGTGACAACCTCATAATCCCTAACAGCAAATTTTTCATTTACCTCAGAGTTCCATGTATATATTAAAATTTTATCTTTCCATGCTGGATATGAATAAAATCTAATTCTATAACGCGATAGAACCCAGGTAAGACCTCTCTTTATTAAATCTTCGTATGAAAAATGAAAAATTCCAGCATGTATTCCTGCCATTTCCTGAAGTAGATTCATTAAATATGTAACCTTTAATTTCCCCTTATGATCAATTCCAAAAGAGGGAATTGTAAATTTTTTTACATATATACTGTTTTCAACATAACTACTCGAAACCTCTCCTAGTTTCTTAGTTTTTATAATCTGCATGACATCTCTTATCCAGGAACATTCACAGGGATTTGGACATGGAGAAAGCTCCTCTACATGAAAGCAATAACCAGGGCAAACATTTTCACCAGTTAAACGTACTCTAAAAATCGGACCACTATGAAGTTCTTTAAATTTATAAGCATTCACTCCAATCGTTGATCCACAATCCTTATGATTAAATAAAAGGATTCCCAAATCTATATTTTTAAAATTTACCTGATATCTAGAAAGAGTTAGATTCTTATCGGAAATAAATTCATCGAGTGTTTTCCATTCGCTACCACAGCTACATCTTTTAAAAATAGTCCTGTATTTATTATTATCCAAATATTTAACTTGCTAATTATTCAGCTTTTCCAGCACTGCCGAGAACATTCTTGTTTTTATGTATAATTAAATTTTTCAATGCCTCTCTTGCTGGACCTAAATATTTTCTGGGGTCAAAAACTTCTGGTTGTTCATACAGTACCTGTCTAATCTTTGCAGTAACTACAAGCCTACCATCCGTATCAATATTTATCTTACATACAGCAGATTTCGCAGCCCTTCTCAATTGATCCTCGGGTACACCAACTGCACCTTCTAATTTCCCACCATACTTATTACACAATTCCACAAATTCCTGCGGCACTGACGAAGCACCATGTAAGACAATTGGGAAACCAGGTATTCTTTTTTCAATTTCTTCAAGTATATCAAATCTCAACGGCGGTGGGGTTTCTCCAGGCTTTACTTTAAATTTATACGCACCGTGGGATGTCCCTATCGAAATTGCAAGACTATCAACTCCAGTTCTTGAAACAAAATCCTCAACATCATCCGGATTTGTATAATGTGATTTTTCAGCAGAAACATGTTCTTCTATCCCGGCAAGTACTCCAAGCTCACCCTCAACAGTTACATCATATTGATGAGCAAAATCCACAACCTGTTTCGTTATCTTAATATTTTCCTCATAGGGAAGATGTGACCCATCAATCATCACTGATGAAAAACCCATTTCTATAACTGACTTACATAATTCAAACGAATCCCCATGGTCAAGATGTAAAGCAACCGGTACATTACTCCCCAGATCATCTCTCAGCATACGAATAGCACCCTCTGCCATATACCTCAATAATGTGGGATTAGCATAATTCCTTGCTCCCTTGGATACTTGCAATATAACTGGAGATTTACTCTCCGCACAACCCGTAATTACAGCCTGTAATTGTTCCATATTATTGAAATTATAAGCAGGAATTGCATAGCCCCCTTCCATAGCCTTTCTAAACATCTCTCTGGTATTTACAAACCCTAAATCGCTATAATGTACCATCTTTCCTCTCCTCTCCTTTTAATTAACAGCTCTAAATATAGAAAAAAGATTAGACTTTTTCTAACAAGTTTTTATTCTCTAGTGAATATACAACTATTCCATCTCTTAACTTAGGTTCAAACCATGTTGACTTTGGTGGCATTATTTTATTATCATTAGAAATATTAATAATATCTTCTATATCAACAGGGTATAATGAAAATCCAGTTATCGCATTCCCCATATCCACTTTTTTCTTTATCTGTTCAACTGAATCAAAACCACCAATATATTCAATCCTATCACTTTGACTCGGATTATGAATATTAAAATAAGGTTTTAGAATAAATTCGTGTAGAATATTTACATCAAGATTTTTAGCAATGTCATCATTTTTCTTAGATCTTAATCTTATTGAAAAACACTTTCCATCACAATAAAATCTAATATCCCCTTTTCTATTAGGTATTAAATCTTTTACCTGTTTTACATAAAATATTTTTGAGATATAATCAATAAAATCATCCAGTAAAAAGTGCTCAACTCCTTTTATAATCCTATTATATGAAAGTATGAGTAACTGATCATGAGGAAATATAACAGACAAAAGCCAGCTATTAAGATTAGAAAAAGATTTATCTTTTGAATTTTTGAAAATATTATATGCCGCTTCTGCTCTATGGTGTCCATCAGCTATATAAAGAAAATCTATCTCTTTAAAAAAATCTTCTATATTAAGAATTAAATCTTTCCTATTAACCGCCCACAATTTATTGAGAACACCATTTTCGTCTGAAAATTCAAAAACAGGTTTCTCCATTAAAACCGAACCAATTAATCCCTTAAAATTGCGATCATCTTTAAAAAATAACATAACTGGTCCAGTTTGTGCTTTAACAACTTCAATATGTTTTGTTCTATCTATCAACTTTTCTTCTCTTGTTAATTCATGCTTTTTAATCCGACCACTTTCATAATCCTCCATTGATACTATTGCATACAGACCTATCCTTTCCTTTTTATTAAACTTTTGTGATAGAACATAAAAATGAGGGGCATTGTCTAAAATGAATATTTTCTTCCTTAAAAACCACTGCCAGTTTTCCCTTGCTTTTTTATAAATAATACTATCATACTCATTAAAACTATCATCAAATAGCCCATCCGCCCTTGTAACTTTAAAAAATGACAACTCATTCATTGACAATGCTTTCCTAACATCATCCCGCGACACAACATCATACGGGGGGGTAGTTACATTTTTTACATATTCTTTCTTTGGCCTGAATCCACAAAAGAGTTTGATTATCATGATTTTATAGCCTTAAAATATAATCCTTTTAACAAAAATCTTTTTTAGCAAAATATTTTCATACTTCTAAAATTTATTTTATATTCAAGATTTTGAATATAAAAGCATATTCAAAGGCAATATCTTTCAAATAATCATATCTTCCTGAATGACCGAAATGTCCTGCGTTCATATTAGTTTTTAATAAAAGTAGATTATTATCTTTTTTCATCGCACGCAATTTCGCCACCCATTTAGCTGGTTCCCAGTATTGCACCCTTGGATCATACAATCCGGCAGTAACGAGGATATTAGGATACTCCTGATTAGTTACATTATCATATGGAGAATAGGATTTGATATACCAGTAATATGGCTCTTCGTTGGGACTGCCCCACTCATCATATTCAATAACTGTAAGAGGGATAGTTTGATCTAACATTGTATTTAATACATCCACAAAAGGTACCTTTGCAATTACCACCTTAAATAAATCGGGTCGAAAATTAACCACAGCACCCATAAGTAAACCACCAGCACTTCCTCCAGATATAACCAATTTATCCTTTGATGTATAATTGTTGTTAATTAAGTACTCGGCAACATCTATGAAATCATAGAAGGTGTTCTTTTTCTTTAATAATTTACCTTTAAGATACCAGCTTCTACCGAGTGCACCTCCTCCTCTAATGTGGGCGATTGCATAAAGAAATCCCCTATCAAGTAAAGGAAGCCTGTTAGAACTAAATCTCGGATCTATAACCGAACCATAGGATCCATAACCGTAAAGGTAACACGAATGATTACCATCTTTCTTATAACTTTTTTTATACAAAAGGGAAACAGGTATTCTTACACCATCCCTTGCCTTTACCCATATTCGTTCCGTTTTATAATTCCTTGAATCATAACCTGGTATTTCATCAACTTTCCTGAGGATAGCCTCGCCAGTTTCTGTATTAAAATCATATACAGCGCGGGGAGTTATCAAAGAATTATAAATATATCTTAACATAGGTGTATTATACTCATAGTTTTCACCAAAACTCATAGTGTAAACTTCTTCATTTGATGGTATGTTATATTCACTTCCACTTACTAGATTCATTACTTTCAACTTTCTAAGACCATCTTCTCTATAATCTATCACAAGGAAATTTCTAAAAGGATACACATTATATATCATCTTCAGTGAATCATGTTTTATAAAATCTGTCCAGTTTTTTTCAGAAGGATCATTAACAGGTGCTTTTACAACCTTGAAATTCATAGCGTTTTTATTGGTTGTGATGTAGAAATAATCTCCGTTATGAGATATATAATACTCTATTCCATATTCCCTCTTTTTTATTAACTTCAAATTATTAGTGGTACTATTGGCTTTCAAAAAATAGACTTCAGATGTAACCTGGCTATTCAGTTCAATAAAAATATACTCACCGCTTCTTGATCTACGCACAGATACATAGAATTTACCATCATTTTCCTGATAAATGAGATTGTCATTTTTAAAATCATCTCCGACAATATGCCTGTATACCCTGTAGGGTCTCAAGGTTGAATCGAGTGTCGTATAAAATAGGGTCTTACCATCACTTCCCCACGCAACACCATAGTAAACGTTCGGTATGCTTTCTCTCAAAAATCTATTACTTCCAATATCTTTTAACCTCAAGTAATACATTTCTCTGCCTGTTGTATCAATTAGAAATGCTATATATCTCTGGTCGGGGCTTAATGTCACAGAAGCAACTCTGCAATATTTTTTACCTTTGGCCAATTTATTTACATCAAGATAGACTTGCTCTTCAGCATCAATCGATCCCCTTTTACGACAATAGATAGGATATTGTTTACCTTTCTCATATTTAATGTAATAGTAGTAGTCTCCATTTTTAGAGGGAACAGATTGCTTATCTTCTTTCAAGTATTTTTTAAGTTCCTTAAACAGCTTTTTTTGTAATCTTCGCGTGTCTTTCATTACCCAATCAGTATATCTATTTTCATCATTAAGATAATCAATTACCCTTTGACTGCTTCTTTCACGAAGCCAGTAATAATTATCAACACGGATGTCGTTAAAAATCGTATCGTAATGGGGTATTTTATCTGCGACTGGAGGATTACATTCTTTCCTGCAAAAAGGAAGCATCAAAGTAATTACAAAAGTCGTTAATACAAATAAATATCTAATCACAAGCCCTCACTAATTTTTCAATAACATTTAAATGCCCATAGAAACCTCTAAAATATATTCAATTTTGTCATTCAATAAAAGAAACGAAGTAAAATTATTAATAATATCGCACTAAAAGATTTCTACTACAAGTTAATCTTAAGTTTGCTTACAGGTGTGAAAGTCAGTAAATTTCTCCTGTTTTCTAAACTACTAACTACTAAGGAGGCTGATAAATGGGATTAATGACAGGTATCAGAGGACATACTCAGTTAATACTATGGATTCTACTAATACTATTTGTTTTAAGTATGACAATCGGTGGGCTTGTCGGCGGTGCCAATATACTTGACATCATTTCCGGAAAAGCAAAGTTAAAAAATCTTGCAGGTATTGTCGGTAAAGATGAATTAAAGGCTCAGGACTTTTATAATCTTCTTCAAAATGAGTTAAATCAACTTAGGGCTAATGGCAAGGAAATAGACGACCAAATGATTGAACAGGTTTCCGATAGAATATGGAATACATTCGTAAAGGAAGTAATACTAAAACAAGAGGTAAAAAAATATAGCATGGAAGCAACGGATAATGAAATATTTCAAAATCTTGTAAATAATCCCCCTGAATTTTTACAGAAAAATGAAGCATTCCAGACCGACGGCAAATTTGATTACAATAAATATATACAGGCTCTTACTAATCCACAAGGTAATGAGTGGCTCGGCGTTGAGCAATATATGAGATATGCACTACCATTGAATAAAATAACTATAATGATTCAAACTTTCGCTACTGTTTCTGATGCAGAAGTACTCGATTACTATAAAAAGACTAAAATTAACTACGATATAGAGACACTAATCATACCTATTTCAATTGTACCTGATACAAATATTATTGTAACTAACGATGAAACAATAAATTATTATAATAAAAATAAAGAACAATTTTTTGTGGATGAAAGCAGAAAGTTGAAATATGTATATTTTGAGATTAAACCAACTATCCAAGATACTCAAAATGCGCTCTATACTATTGAATCAATAAAAAACAGGTTAAAAAATGGTGAAAGCTTTGAAACGTTAGCAGCTGAATATTCCGAAGATCCCTATACGGCAAAAAATGGTGGCGATCTCGGATGGTTTGGAAAAGGGCATATGACAAAACCCTTTGAAGACGCTGCATTTTCCGCAAAAAAAGGTGAAATCGTAGGTCCCGTATTAACACAATTTGGATATCACTTGATAAAAATTAATGACATAAGAGTGAGGAAGGGCAAAAAAGAAGTTAAGGCAAGCCACATTCTTATTAAAATCAAACCAGGACCAGAAACTATACAAAATATAAAAGCAAAAGCAAATCTTTTTGCTTATGATGCTGGTGAATATGGATTTGAAGCAGCTGCTGATAGCCAAAAAATCGAAATAAGAGAAACAATGCCAATATATAAAAATACTATGTATATCCCTGGTTTAGGATATGTACCTAAGGTAACTAAGTTTGCTTTCTCTGATATACCTCTTGAAACTATTTCAGATGTATTCTCTCTTGATAATGCATTTGCAGTTTTTAAACTATCTGAAATAATCCCTTCTCACTATAAGAAAATTGACGAAGTAAAAGATATTATAATAAGAGAAATCAAAATGCGAAAAAGAGAAGAAATATTACAGGCAGAAGCTGATTCTATATACTCACTTGTAACGGAAAAGAAAAAAGAGCTTGAAGATCTCGCTAATGAAAATAAAAAACTGTCTTATGGCAGACATATTGGTATAACACTTGACAAACCTATTAAAGGTATTGGGCAATCAAATAAGCTTATCGGTGCAATTCTTGAGTTAAAAGAAGGTGAAATTGCAAAACCTGTAAAAAGTGGATCACAATACATAATTGTAAAACTACTTAATAAGACTAATTTTGATGAACAACAATTTAATACGGAAAAAGAGGCTTTGAGAAATTATCTTCTTACTAAAAAGCGGGAAACATTCTATAGCAACTGGTTATCAGAGTTAATCAAAAGAACAAAGATTGTAGATAATAGATCTCAGATTTTATATTGATAATTATTTATTATTTTTACTTATATCTTTTAGGACATCAAGACCATGTGGTTGGGGCATAACCCAACGCACAGGTTGAATTCCACCGTCTTTTCTAACTACTCTTTCTACCAATTTGCATTTAAGAACTGAATGTTCAATAAAAAGATCATCTTCAATTAAACATCCGAATATATATGTTGTCCCCTTAATTGTTACATTTTTACCTATTTTTACCGGGAACTCATCGCTTCCTGTAATATTAACTCCTGACTCAATTCTGCTGTTATCCCCTATTTCTACACGTCCTTTTATTATATCACCACGCATTATTATGCAATTTTTCCCAATCTTCACAATTTGATTCGTATAGGTAGATATGGAGACATTTTCTTCAATAATCGAACCCTCACCAATTTCGATATTTCCAACTAACTTTGCTCCCGCCCTGATCTCAACTTTTTTATTAAGCTTAACACCAGAAGAAATATAAGCACCTTTGCCGATAAAAATATCCAATGGTCCATTACTCTTATCCATTTCTATAATATCATAAACAACCTTATCAGCAATGAAGAAATCATCATCATCTTCTATAACAATAATATCTCGTAATTTTAGCCATACCTTTTGTCTATAAATTTGTTCCATTCTTTTCAGAACACTTTTTACATTGAACCCTATTACTGTTGTATCATCTTTTGCATGTTGTGCTCCTACTTTTAATCCTCTCTCATTGAAAATTCCGATTAAGTCAGTTAGATAATACTCCTTTTGAACATTATCAGGCACTATTCTACTAATATTCTCTATCAGTGGTTCAAATTTAATAGCATATACTCCTGTATTGAATTCCTTTATATTTTTCAGATAATCTTTACTAAACTTAAAATTAAGTCCATTATATTTTACCTCCCAAACATCATCATTAGACATTGCATCTATATCCTTTTGCTCCTTGATTGCAATAACTCTATTATAATACTCACCGGTAGGCATACCATTTGCATCAATTTCTGGAACGCGGATTATCCTTCCATATGTATTTTCAACAGGATTGCCGGTAAAAATTCCGGTCAAAACGAACATATCGTATTCACTCTTTTCAAACGAATCTTTAAATTCGCTTACTACATCAGCAGTTATAAGCCCCATATCCCCTGGGAAAATATATATATCTTTAACATTTTTTAATCTTTTTATCTCTTCCAAAGCGGTCATAACAGCATGACCTGTGCCCATCTGTTTTCCCTGAAATACATATACCAGCCCCTCTTTTTTTTCTACCGCCTCCACAACCTGATCAGCCTTAATTCCAACAACTATTACCTGATTTTTTGAATTTAATCCCTTCCTCGCTGCCTCTGATACCCTAACAACTGTGGGAACTCCCCATATTTCATGTATCATTTTTGGTTTTTCAGATTTTATCCTCTTCCCATGACCCGCAGCAAGTATAATAGAAATAGGAGAACCATCATCGATTAATTGACTTGAATATTCTCTAATAATTTTTTTTATATCTCTCATTCTACATATCTCCTATTGCACAAGTAACATTAATCTTAAGAAAAGGTAATATATTGGAGTTACAATAAAAAACGCATCAAATCTATCGAGAAAACCACCATGACTTAAAAGCAATCTGCCACTATCCTTTACACCAACACTTCTTTTTAATACCGATTCAAATAAATCTCCAATTTGGGCAAATACACCAATAATCGAACCAATAATAATTGCACCAGCCAAACCAATATGTATCTTCCCGGTAAAATAAAATACCAATAGGAGTAATATACTACCAATTAATCCAGCTATCCCTCCTTCAATAGTCTTGTTTGGACTGACCTCAGGTGCCAGTTTATGTCGACCTATTAGTTTGCCAACAACATATGCAAGACTATCACAGGACCATATTGCCAGTACCATTATCAACAAAATAATCCAGCTTTCAGTGTTTTTCCACAAACTATCTCTTATTATTATTAAAAACGATAAAGTAAAAGGAATATAAAAAAACCCAAATAATGTCAAAGAAGCGTTTTCAAACGCTTTCTCAATTCTTGAAAGAAAAGAAATGACTATTAAAAAAACAATTATAAAAGTTAAAATTAAATAAATAATACCGTTAAAGTAATAGACTGTAATTATAAATAATAACCCCATCGCAATTGCATAATTACTAATCGGCTCATATCCCTTTTTATTCGATAATCTATAAAATTCATATTGAGCAAAAAATGAAATTATTAAAGTCAGTGATAAAAGGTAGTAATTCCCTAAATATATGCATAAGACAATCAGTGGAACACCAAATACATTTATAATCATCCGTTTTGCAAAATTTCCCATACCTTTACTCGTCACCCCATTTGATCACAGTAACTTTTACCTTCCCAACACCATCTTTATCAAGACCTATTTTTGCAGCAGCTCCATAAGACAAATCAAGATCCCTACCCGGAATGAAAGGACCTCTATCATTAATTTTAACAATTACAGATTTGCCAGTCTTTAGATATGTAACTTTAATTATTGTCCCTAGTGGTAAAGTCTTATGAGCAGCAGTTAATCCATACATATCAAAAATCTCTCCACTGGAAGTCTTTCTACCATGGAAATCTTTACCGTAGAAGGAAGCAGTCATTATAGCAGTATGCTTAACCCCTTTTATCAAATCAGCAATACCTTCACCTGTCTTCCTTCTGTAATCTCTCTCGTATGTATACCTTGGACTTGAAGCACACGAGAATAATAAAATAGCTGATAATCCAAGAAACACAACTCTATAATTCATTTTAAAGCAGCTCCCACTAAATCAGCTAT
The DNA here is from genome assembly GCA_017656425.1 of Candidatus Neomarinimicrobiota bacterium. Lineage (NCBI taxonomy): Bacteria > Pseudomonadati > Fidelibacterota > Fidelibacterota bacterium. Next base: position 133,219 of record JACDNV010000004.1, read on the forward strand.
ATTTAAAATCCCATTCTTTCTACAATATTCTACGATAAAATTATAGATCTCTTCCGCGATTAATGGATTATTAAAATGAGCTGTGCCAATTTGAATTGCCGAAGCTCCAGCCAAAATAAACTCTATAGCATCTTCTGAGGAAAAGATACCCCCCACGCCGATAATTGGTATATTCACTTCAGATTTAACCCTTATAACATTAGCTATTGCTATCGGTTTTATTGCGGGGCCAGAATATCCAGCAATTACTCTATTTATAACCGGCTTTTTTTTATAAATATCTATTGCACAACCATAGACTGTGTTTATTAATGTAATGGCATCTGCACCATTATCATTACAAACTCTCGCAATCGAAACAATATCGTCAACATTGGGAGATAGTTTAACAATCAGTAACTTTTTCGTTAACTTCCTCACTTTAGAAATCAAATTGCTTAATGTTATACAATCCTTACCAAATTGTATCCCACCTTTATCAACATTAGGACATGAAACATTTATCTCATACCCATCAATCCAATTATATTTATCCAGATCTTCTACTATTCTAAGATATTCATCTTCAGTATTCCCTGCTATATTAATGATCTTTTTTATTCTAAGATTTTTCAAAAATTCCGATTTCTCCTTTAAAAACCTTTTCAAACCAATATTGGCAAGACCAATTGAGTTTAACATTCCACATTTTGTTTCAAAAATCCTTTCTGGTGGATTACCCTCTCTCTCCTCTAGAGTTATAGTTTTAGTAATCAACCCACCGTAATAATCCAGATTAACAATGTCAATTAATTCATCTCCATATCCAAATGTTCCCGATGCCGGTAATATTGGACTATCAAGAATAAAATCATCTCTTAGTCTTACTGACATCAATTTCCTAAAGTCTGACATGTCTCCCATCAAATACGGGCCCATCCTTACAGACTAATTTATATTCCTTTTTGCCTTCTTTGTAATACTCCACAGCGCATCCCTGGCATAATCCGGTACCACAACCCATAACCTTTTCAAGGGCAACCTGAATGTTATAATTTTTTTTATTTGATATGTTTATCAGGCTTTTTAACAAAGGCTCTGGGCCACAGCAAAACATATTCTTACCATGATTTATCTCACTTTCTTTTGATAAAAATAGGTCAACAACTGTACCTTTAAAACCATAGGAGCCGTCATCGGTGGAAATATAGATTTTACCCTGTTTATCAAGATTTATTACTTCATCCCTGTTTTTAAACCCGGCAAAAAAAATATAATCAATATTTTTTTCATTTAGATAGTCTGATAGAAAAACTAATGGTGCTATACCAATCCCGCCTCCAATCAATATCAACTTACCAGAACTATTTTCTATCTTAAAACCTTTACCAAGTGGACCGAGTACTTTTACCATATCTCCCTTTTTCATTTCACTCATAAAGATTGTGTTATATCCAACAACTTTATACAATATAGTGACTATATTGTGATCAATTCCTGCTATGCTAAAGGGTCTTGGGAAAATACTATCAAAATAAAGATTAATAAATTGACCGGGAAGTGCATGGGACAAATCGACTCCGAAATCGAGTTCCATTCTATATGTATTTTTTGCTATTCTCAAATTACTCAAGACCGTTGATTTAACAAAATACCGTCTCATTTGTATTACTTCTCTACTGGAATCTTCTTATTAACATCGCTTCTTTTATTATTTATATTGGCTGTCGAATCCTTAGCTATGAAATGATTATATACATTAACGATTTGCTCAAGTTTTTTTTCAATACTTGCATAATCTTTCTTATTTCCATAGTTATCAATAAATATCTTATACCACTTCATAGTATTTTCAAGATCATAAATCCTATTTTCATAAAGCCAAGCAATTGCCAAAGCGCTCTTTTCACCATATTCAGTATCACCATATTCATTGAAACAATCTTTGAGTAATACAATTGCAGAATCAGGTTGCCTATCAAAATACTTCTCTGCTTTTCTGAAAATATCTTCTGCTTCTCCTTCCCTACCCAACTTTCTTATTTTACCGGACAATAACAAGGATGTATATTCTGATTCCGGATATTCGCTTATTAACCTGTTATAAAATTCTTTTGCACTGATCGTATCTTCTATATCTTTAGAAATGTAATAAAGAGTATACAATGTCTTATCAGAAATACCATAGATGTCAGAATTATCCACTATGCGCTTTAATGTTGCAATTGCACTGTCTGGAAGATTAAAGTTGAAGTAATAAATCTCCGAGAGCTCATATAATTTTTCATAATATTCTCTATAAATTAAATTAGTATCGGCTAAATCCTGTTCAGAAGTTTTTTTCATTATAATTGCCTTTAACTTTTCTGTATCACTACTACCTATTGCTCCCTCCAGCGCTGAATTGGATTCATTGCTTTTCTTTGCCTCATTCAGAAGTTTTAACTTTTTCTCAAGTTCATTTTTAATATTAAAATACCGGCTAAGTAGCTGAAATTTCTGCTTTGAATCAAAGGCATATCGTGAATCAGGATATTCCTTTGGTACCATTTCGTATTGCTTTTGAGCCTCTGCATATCTATTAAAATAATACATATTGAGCTCAGCCATATTATAATAAGCTTCTGCAGATTCTGGAGTTTTTGGATAATTCTGCGTAATCTGAGAAAACCTCGAATATGCTGATTCTTTGTCTCCTTCATTTAAATATATTTTAGCAAGCAGAAGTTCAAGCTCTTGCCAAATGCTTTTATTATTCTCGTCAGCAAGTTTCTCCAAAATCATATTCCTTGCCTCGTCGTATTTACCTGCTTCTGTATATATTTTAACTAATAATACCTGTATATCATCCCGAATGGTTTTATTTGGCGAAAAATCATAAATTTTGTTTAAACTCTCTATTGCATTATCAAGCATTTTAAGTTCTACATAACACTCAGCTATTTTGTATTGGCTTTCCGCACATAATTTATTGTCGTTGGATATATCAATAATTCTATTATAATAATAAATTGCTGAATCAAGATTACCCAGTTCATAATATATGTCACCTGTTATTTTCAAAATCTGCGAAATATACTTTTTACCAATAACTGTTTTTCTAAACCTTTTGGATTCACTTAATGCCAGATCATATTCACCGAGACCCCAGAGGCTTCTTAATAACCACACTCTTGCTTCTTGTACTCTGTCACTATTACCATATATATTCAAAAAATTTTTAAATATTTTCCTACTTGTGAAATAATCACCCTTATAGTAATTACATTTACCAATCAGCAGATATGCATCATCCACCCATTTGCTGTCAGGATACTTTTCAATTACCTTATTTGCCTTCTCAATGGCTTTATCTAGATCTCTTTTTACAGAAACAGGTAACTTTTCTCCCTCTTTCTTATTCCTTTCTAAACTCTTTATTGCATTTTTAAAGTATTGCTCGGCATTATAAAAAGTATTATAGTAAGCACATGAAAATAAGGCAACCAATACATAAATAAGATATATCTTTGTTTTAATCAATCTTTTAACCATTGATACCTTTCAAATTTTTAAACTCTTCTACAAACTCAGGAAGTATTTCCCCAGCTTTACCTTCGAACCATAAATCTACAAAATCAGTTAAAAAACTCCTGCACGGATTTACCTCTATAATATAAGCACCATTATACTTTGCATATCTTGGGAAATCAGAAGCCGGACGCACCGCTCCTGATGTTCCAACTATTATAAAGAGATCGCAGTTAACTGATGCATAGTAGGCTTTCTCGACGGCATCTTCCGGAAGTTGTTCACCAAACCACACAACATTAGGTCTGATTAAACCCTTGCACTCACATTTTGGTATACGATCAGATGACTCGTTATATATCTTCTCAAATTCTTCTAATGAAAACATTTTACCACACTTGATACAATAGTTCTCCATTATATTACCGTGAAGTTCTATAACATTTCTGCTACCTGCCTTTTGATGAAGTCTATCAATATTCTGAGTTATCAAATAAAAATTCTGGACATATTTTTCAATCTCTGCTATAGCAAAATGCCCGGGATTTGGCTTAGCTTTGAGTATTACATTCCTACGATATTCATACCATTCCATGACTCTCGCGGGATTTTTATAAAACCCTTCAAAACTTGCCAGTTCATCTGGAGAAAATTTGCTCCATAATCCATTATCTCCTCTAAAAGTATGTATTCCACTTTCTGCTGATATACCTGATCCAGTTAGTACAGTAACAAAACCTGTATTTTTTATTATTTTTTTCAGTCTTGAATCCTTTATTAACGACATAATTTAAATTTATAAGTACCAGTATATTAAATCGTTGTCATAAACTATGCCAAGCTCTTTATGTTTCGGAATAATTCTAATGGAATAACCATTAAGACCGCTCTGCCACGAAGATATGGTAGCTCTATATATATAATCTTCTCCTCTTTTTTCAATCATTTCCATTTCTACAAACTTTCCATCTACAATTTGCATATCAAACCCAATTTTTCCATAATAGATTTGTACACAAACATCTTCAGGATCCAGTTCACCTAAGGAAATAGTTGAGATAATCTCAAGACTATCAGTTATTTTTATCCGGTTGCTAAAATTATCTTCTACTTTTAAAATCTTAGCCATTACCCAATTTTTTGCCAGTTTATCCTTCCATTTGGCGAACTCTCTTGCCAATCTATAATTGTTATCTTTAAGCTTTATCATAGCCTCATAAGAACATTTATACATTTTATCCGTATATTCATATAACATTCTATTTGTATTAAAAACAGGGCAGATTGATATCATGGATCTTTTCATTAATTTAATCCAATCTCTTGGCATACCATTTTTATCTCTCTTGAAATATAGAGGAATAATTTCCTTTTCAAGTAAATTATACAGTGCATTTGCATCCTGTTCGTCCCAGTAATCATAATCAGCATACTCTTCCCGCCTACCTATTGCCCATCCTATTTCGGGATTATATGCCTCATCCCACCAACCATCAAGAGTACTGACATGAATACCACCATTGGCCACAGCCTTCATACCGCTTGTACCACATGCCTCCAGACCGCGACGAGGATTATTCAACCAGACATCACAACCCTGCAACATATATCGAGCAATATTTATATTGTAGCTTTCTAGAAATACAATTGACTGACGGAATGGCTCCTCATTCGAAATATCTATAATCTTTTTTATTAACTTTTTACCCTCCATATCCTTGGGATGCGCATTCCCTGCTATTATGATCTGGACTGGCATTTCTTTATTGGTTAAAATCTTTGCTAACCTGTCGGGATTGTGAAAAATCAATGCCCCTCTCTTATAAGCTGCAAACCTTCTTGCAAAGCCAATTGCCATTGCATCGGTATCAAGAACTGAATCAATTCTTTCGACCTCAGATTTTGATTTACCAAGTCTAATATATTGTTTTTTTAGTTCCCTTCTGGCAAAACCAATCAATCTTTCTTTTCTACGTTCGTGTGTTTTCCATAGTTCTACATCAGGTATTTCTTCTACTTTCTCCCAAATTTTCTGGTCTGCCGGTTCTTCTTTCCATTTTGGACCGATATAACGATCAAAAAGGTCAGCCATTTCCTTTGAAATCCAGGATGGCTGATGAACACCATTGGTAATATGTATTATTGGGACTTCATCCTCTATAAGACCTTTCCATAGATTTCTCCACATTCTGCGAGATACACTTCTGTGCAACTTACTTACAGAATTTATCTTATTAGAAAGCTTAATTGCTAAAATAGCCATAGAAAAACTATTATCTCCGCTATTATCGCCTACCCCTAATTGCCATAATTGATCAAATTTAATCCCTAAATCCCTACAGTAGTTAGAAAAATATTTTTCCATTAGTTCTCTTGGGAAAATATCAATTCCTGCTTTAACAGGTGTATGTGTCGTAAATACCGTCCCCGACTTTACGACTTCAAGTGCTTCCGGAAAATTTAACCCTTCTCTTTTTATAAGACTTCTAACTCTTTCAAGAGCTGAAAAAGCAGAATGTCCTTCATTAAGATGATAGATTATCCTCCCATCTCCAAGATATTCTATAAGTTTTGTTCCACCCATTCCGAGCACAATTTCCTGCTGAATCCTAGTCTCAAGATCGCCACCATATAAGCTCTCTGTTACTCTTCTATCACGTTCGGCATTATCTGGATTATCGGTATCAAGCAAGTACAGAATTATTCTACCAATTAGCACTTTCCATACATTAACCTTTACTTTTCTCCCAGGGAAATCAACCTCGATAACGACAGGATTATTGTTTTCATCGACTAAAGGTAATACTGGCAAGTTATAAAAATCATAATTCAGATATTCCTCGTCTTGCCACCCGTTTATATTTAATTTCTGTTTAAAATAACCTCTTCTATAAAGAAGTCCAACACCGAAAAGAGGTATCCCCAGTTCTGAAGCACTTTTTAAATGATCACCAGACAATACACCAAGTCCACCTGAGTATATAGGTAGACATTCCGTTAAACCGTACTCCATAGAAAAATAGGCAATCTGTAAATCTTCAGTATATCCGTTTTTTTTCTTAAACCAGGGCTCTTTGTTAATGAATTGATCAAATTTTTCTAAAACTCTATTATAAAGAAATAGATATGTATCATCCTCTGCTTTTTCCTCAAGTACCTTTTGGTCTATATTATTCAATATAAAAACTGGATTATGGTTACTTTTTTCCCATAATTCCATGTCCAATCTGATGAATAGCTCCCTTGCATCAGCTTCCCATACCCACCAGAGATTGTAAGCCAGTTCCTTCAGTCTTTTAATTTTATCTGGAATGTATGGCTCAACTACAAAAGATTTTATCGCATTAACCATAGTAACCCCTTCTCAATTTTTCCCAACTCCATTCTTTGCCGGAAATAACTCTTTGATAGCTACAAATATATCGTGAATGTCATAAGGTTTTGAAACAATTTTGTTAACCAATACTTTTTTTCTATTCTTTACCTCCATTTCCAATCCCCATCCCGTTATAAGTATTATCTTTATATCCTTCTTTAATTTTCTCATCTCCATTGCTATATCCCAACCTGAAAGGCCTGGCATTCCAATATCTGTGCATACTAATTCTATATCCCCATCATTTTTAAAAATATCTAAGGCGTTCTTACCATTCTCTGCTGTCTTTACATTCATTCCAAAACTTAATAAAATATCTTTTAAAATTCCTCTCGGGCCATCCTCATCATCAACAACAAGGACATTTAATCGTGGAAGTAAGGCATCTTCACCCTTTATTTTTCCCGTCCTTTCAAAATTAGCTGATTTTTTTGATGAAAGTGGTAGTCTAATCTTTATTGATGTCCCTTTGCTTAATTCGCTTTCAACATATATATCTCCCTCATGGTTCTTTACTATACCATATACCATACTCATTCCCAAGCCCGTTCCCTTACTTCCTTTAGTTGTGAAGAAAGGTTCATATATTCTTTTTAAAGTCTCTTCACCCATACCAATACCGGTATCGATGAATTCTATCTCAACATATCTACCTTTTGGCTTAACAATAATAGACAAATCTCCACCATTTGGCATGGCATCTATAGCATTTAAAATAATATTAGTAAAAGCTTCCCTCAATTCGGTCTCTTTCCCATAAACATAAAAACTATCATCATAGAATTTCTTAATATTTATTTTCTTTCCTGCCCTTTCCATTTCATGTTTCCATTTACCTTTTGTAAAACTTACGCTATCATTAATAACATGTGTAATATCAACAAGGGTTCCTTCTTTTTTACTCCCAAATTTAGTAAAACTCTGTATCCTCTTTACAATTTCCGTCCCATCAATTGCTGCCTTTTCTATAATTTTAAGTTCATTAACTAAATCCTGGTCATCACATTTATTCAATAACATTTGAAGCCTTCCAATAATTGTACTCAGAAGGTTATTAAAATCATGTGCTACGCCTCCAGCTACTTCTCCAAGAGCTCTCATCTTCTCTGACTCTGCCATAAATCTATGAATTTTTTCCCTTTCTTCTTCCATTTTTCTTAATTGAATAATCTGAGAAATGTGATTTGCAAAAATCTCAAGCGGTTTTACTATATCATCATTTGGTATCATACCACTCTTAGAGTCGTCGACAGAAATTATTCCGATTACTTCTCCACCGCTATTTTTCAAGGAAATAAGTAAACTATCTTTGTTATGCCATCCATCCTTCCTTCGCGGATATTCGATTCTCCCAAAATCAACAGAATCTTTCCTAACCAGATCTTTCATTGTATGTAGAATATAACAAGACTGCTCACCAACTTTTATTCCTTTCTCTAATAATTTTAGATAATCATCCTTATTTAACCCGGACTTCAACATCTTGCCCACCTTTCCCTTTTTAATTCCATAATATCCCAGTATCTCCCTATAGGGGTATTCTGAAATAAATGTGTACATCAGAACTCTATTATAATCCGAAACATCCACAATCGCACGGCACATTCTTTTAAATAGTTCTTTTTTATCACCTACAGTCAAAATATCAGCGGATATCCTGCTAAATTTTTCAATTTGTGACGTAAGTTCCTTTATGCGCTGTTCTGCTTTCTGTTTTTCTGTTATATCTAGCAAATGAGCAACTACTGAAATCTTATCATTATCCTTAAAATATATGGAGCTTACCTCCAAAACCTTTATCTTACCATCTTTACATATTACCTTAATTGTATGTTTTGGACTAAAATTTTTACTGTTTATCTTCTCGAGATAATTCCTTTCAGCAATTTTAACGCTGTCTGGTGTTAAAAATTTTCTAAAATCTGCATACTCAAGTTCCGACTTACTATAGCCTGTTATTTTTGTAATTGTATCATTTGCAAAAGTAATTCTAAAACTGTCATCAATCACCACTATACCCTCATGAGAATACTCAACAACTCTTCTATATTTTTCCTCGCTTTCTTTTAACCTATCCTGTGCCTTTTTTTCTTCACTATAATCTCTCGAATTATCTGTATAGAATAAAAATTTGCCTGAATCATTACGTATCTCATTTACACTGACTGATACCCAGAAAAGTGAACCATCTTTCCTTTTTCGCAATTCATACCCTCTATAAACTCCCTTATCTTTGCACGTTTTTATGACCTTCTTAAAGTGATCAATAGGATTTGGTTCCCCATATAGACTAAAGACTTTTTTACCAAGTATTTCATCAGTATTATAACCATACAAATTACTGAAGAACCTATTTGCGTAAATTATTTCAAATTTTTCATTGAATGCCACAATTGAAATAGGGGCATTGTGAGTTATTTTACTTATTTCTGCTATCTTTTCTTCATATCGTTTTCTTTCAGAAATATCCCTGATTATTAACAAGGTTGCAGGTTTACCAGAAAAATTTACAACATTAACACTGGCTTCCACATTTATATCACACCCATCTTTTCTTTTTAATACTGTTTCTATTCTTGATGGACACTTTTCTCTTATAATTTTAGATTTTTCTTTCTGACAAACTTTATCAAACAAATCAAATTCCAAATTTTTTATTTCATCATAATCATAGCCAAGCAGTTCTGGAAATTTTCTATTACAATATATAATTTTACTATTCTGACATATCACTACTGCATCATTTATATTCTCAACTAGCGTACGATATCTTTGTTCATAGTCTAAAAGTTCTGTAATATCAGATGCTATTTCAATTACGCCAATCATTTCATTACGGTTGTCTACTACTGGATACCCTTTGATAAACCATCTGCTACCATCTCTGTGAATTTTTATATTGGAATATGGCTTATTACTCTTGATAACTGTTTCAATCGGACAATCATCACATACTTTATAGGGACTATCTCCCCATATTTCATAACAATAACTACCCAGAATATCAGAGACCTTTTTTCTGGCAGCCTTGCAAGCCGCGTTATTAGCAAATAGTACTTTCCTGTTAAGTGATTGATAAACCACAAGTTCATCAATCACATTGACTATTATATCTAAATTTATGCTGTTTATTTTTTTCTTCAAAATCTGTACCTGTAAACTACCAAACCGACTATCAAAAAGTCACACATCATCTTAAATTTTAATCAAATCGGAATAAAAATACCCACCATAACAACTGCCATTCAAATTAAACAAAAAAATCCTTAACCTGCCATTCTTTTTTAGTACCTGTACTTATTATTGGAATTAATAGTTATCATAATTGATAAATTTTTATCATATTTTAGATTTGAGGTGCTATAAAAAAACACATAGAACCAACATACAATTTGATACGACATCCAACTTTTCAAAAATAAAATTTCAGACAATATAAATATGATTGTGTCTAATATGAAAATATATAAGAATAACCTTCTGTGTAATATGAAAATATTTACTCTACCTTTTTATAGATAAAAATAAATTAAAAATATTACTTTTGCACAAACGATTAATCCAGTACAAGTTTAATTTTTTATATAACGCAAAAGTCATCCACAATACTACTATACTCATTGCAATCTTTATTAACAATATATATTTGTTCAAATTCAAATTCTTCAAAATAATATAAAAGAGAATAAACACCAAAAATTCCCATATTAAGATTATCAAATAATAATAACTGATTGAATAAGATTTTAATTTTAGTTTCAATATTGTTAAAGTTGAAATAAATAATATAATAATTGTTACAATGAACGAATAGATATTACCATAAAATTTTAAATCTTTTAAAAGCAGAAAAAAAACCAGAAAAGTAATCATACCTATAAAATTTACTAATGTTGTATAGGGTTTAATAAATAAACCATCAAGTATACTTCTACATATAGCATATGTTAAATAAAATCCAACGAATAACCCACTTAATCTAAATAAGTTTTCATATTCAAGATAACTACTGTTAAAAATGATAATTACTATTTCTTTCATAAATAAAAATAAAAACAGTCCCAATGGGATGAAAATAGAAATAGAAACTTCAAATATCTTATCAAAATCTTCTTTAACCTTTTCTTCGCTGTATTTTTTTGCTCTGAAGGAAAACTCCGGTAATAGAACTAATCCCAATGCGGATGCGAAGATTTCAAACACTTGAATTATATAAATAATAAGACCTACTACTGCTGTTTCAACTAAACCATATAATTTCGAAGTAAAATAAACAGGAAGAAAAAAAATTCCTGCTGAAAAAAAAATTGATGGCAATCTAAATATACCATATCTAAAAAACCCAGAGACATCAGGTCTGTTATTAATTATTAAATTATAATCTTTATAAATAATTTTTGTATTTCTATAAAACTTAAAGTAAATAATCCCAATAATTACAATATTTAAAAGTGAAAATAATAAAAAATAGGTTGATATAATATAATTTTCTTTTACATTTAGCAGAAATAACAAAAAAACTGTGCTCAAAGAAATAAACCAGAATACAAGATTAACTAGGTTCATATAATTGAATTTCCTAAGCCCTCTGAAATAACTAAGGGTTATATAATAAATACAAACAGATAAGATATATGCGCTTAATGGTAAGAGTAAATATTTATATTTATTATCATTAAAAATCAAATTTACCAGTCCATTTCTATATATAATGCTAATAAAAATAAATACTCCATAATTTACAAAAAAAGTTATCAAAGTGGCTTTAAGATAATTTTTTGAATTCTGTTCGTCAGCGCTAATAAATTTGGACAGAGATGTCTGTAAATTAAATAAAAATATGGGATATCCAAAAAGTACTAATCTTCTAATAAGAACAAATATCCCCATCGATTCTTTTGACAATAGCGTAGCAAATATCTTAATTACTGCAACACCGCATATTGCACTAAATACTTGGACTATGAAAGTTTTTATAATTTGTTTTTCAATCAAGTTTTATACATTTTGTAACAGTCACATTTAAAAATCAATCTTTCTGATTTCTTTTGCTGGTACACCAGCCACAATCGTATAAGGAGGTACATCCTTGGTAACAACAGCCCCTGCCCCAACTATTGAATATTCACCAATTACAACTCCGGCCAAAATAGTAGCAGACGATCCGATTGATGCACCTTTCTTTACTACTGTTGGAATTACCTTCCAGTCCTTTTCTGTCTGTAATTCACCATCAGCATTTGTTGCTCTTGGATAAAGATCATTTATAAATGTTACATTATGTCCAATAAACACTTCATCTTCTATTGTAACACCTTCACAGATAAATGAATGTGAAGATATTTTACACCTTTTTCCTACTTTTACACCCTTCTGGATTTCTACAAATGGACCAATTTTAGTTTTATCTCCAATTTCACAGCCATAGATGTTAACAAAACAAAATATTTTAACATTTTCCCCCAAAATAACATCATCACTAATTCTTATAAAATTGTCTTTAATATATTTTTGGTCAAGTTTCATTTTAAAACCTAACCTTGATGCTATCGTTTTTTATAGAAAACTCAGATGCTTCTAATATTTTAACAACATCAAGGCCTAAATAACAGTCAGATATAGGATTTTTATGATTGATAATACTTTCAACAAAATCTTTACATACCAAAGTTAAAGCTTCTGTATCATCTAATTTCGGTGCATACATATCTCCTGTTCTATACGATATCAGCATTCTATGTACCCCTTCCTGATTAGTCGCTATAATTCCTTTATCATATACTTTAACTTTTTCACTTGGCTCTGTATCATCATATACAATCATTTTCTTTGTCCCACCAATTAAAATTTTTCTCACTTTTGTCGGTGCTAACCAATTCACATGAAAATGAGCAATTAATCCATCATCTAAGAAAATTGTAATATATGCAATGTCCTCTATATTATTATAATGTGCTATACCACTTGCCAATACAGCTTTTACTTTTGATTTAATAATATACTTCATAATTGAAACATCATGGGCAGCTAAGTCCCAAACAACATTGACATCATGCTGAAACAGACCTAGATTTACTCTTACTGAATCAAAATAATATATATCACCGATATCACCACTTTCAATAATTTCCTTTATTTTCCTGACAGCACCTGTATATAAAAATGTATGGTCAACCATCAGTACCAAACCATTCTTCTCTGCTATACTTATTAGTTCCTCTGCATGCCTTACTGATGAAGTCATTGGCTTCTCTAACAGTACATGCTTACCGCACTCTAACGCCTTCTTACATAAAGGATAATGAGTAGCAACAGGAGTCGCAATTGCGATAGCATCAATATCTTTGTTTTTAAAAACTGCTTCCATATCCTCTATAATTTCTACCGATGGGTACCTTGATTTTATTATAGTGTGACGATTTTTCTCTTTGTCAAAACCGTAAACTTTTTTAACCTGAGGAGTTGACAAAAAATTTCTGACCAAGTTTGGTCCCCAATATCCCAATCCTATAACAACAACATTCACTTGTACACTCCTTTTAAAAATCCTATATCATTTTTTTTAAAAAATCTTTTATGCATCGGGAAACATAATATATCTGCTCATTTGTAATCTCAGGGTAAATAGGTAAAGAAATTCCCCCATCCGCTAGATCCTCCGCAACAGGGAAATCACCCTTTTTATATCCAAGGTATTCAAAACATGGTTGTAAATGAAGTGGTATCGGATAATGCAATCCAGTACCTACACCTCTGTCATAAAGATAACTTCTTAACTTATCTCTTATTTCTTTTCTATTTTTTACTTCTCTATTTATTTGGATTACATATAAATGATACACATGATAGGAATAATCCATTTCCTTAGGGAGAATTATCTGTTCTATCCCCGATAGAAACTCATTATAACATCTGGCCACCTTTCTTCTTTTTTCTGTCCATTCTTTTAAATATTTTAATTTTACATATAAAACTGCCCCTTGAATATTTTCCATTCGATAGTTATGTCCAAATACGACATGATTATATTTATCTTTAGATCCATGATTCCTCATCAAATAAAACTTTTCAGCAAGTGCCTCGTCATTTGTCATCACTGCTCCTGCTTCACCATAGGCTCCCAGATTTTTCCCTGGATAAAAACTAAAAGATGCAGCTACTCCAATACCACCCACTTTTTTACCTTTATACTCTGCTAAATGTGATTGAGCTGCATCCTCCACTAAAACCAAATTATATCTTTTCGCTAATTCGCTTAATGAATCCATATCAGCAGGCTGTCCATATAAATGCACAGCTACAACAGCTTTTGTATTTCTAGAAATTACAGATTCAATTTTTAAAGGATCAATATTATAACTTTCTTCATTGCAATCAACAAATACAGGTTTAGCACCACACAATATTACGCCCCAAGCAGTGGCAATAAATGTATTGACCGGTATTACAACTTCATCACCAGGTTTTATACCCAGTCCCCATAATACCAAATGATTTCCAGCAGTTCCACTGCTAACACCAATGCAATACCTTACATTATGCATTTCTGAAAATTTTTTTTCAAATTTTTTAACATATTCTCCCATAACAAACGAAGAATTTTCAAAAATATTATTAAAAGCTTCCCATATTTCATTTTTAATCATGTTATATTGTATGTTTAGATCTAAAAATGGAACTTTAATAGTTTATTTTCCCTATATTTCTTATTATTTTTGAATTAATACTATTTACTTTTATCAAAAATTACTCAGGGTAAGTTATAAATAAATAAAATATTATTCCAATAAATTTTGTACAAATTCATTCCCTAACACTACTACATTTAATCTAAATGGGAGACAGTTCTTTTAACAAAATATATTGCTATAAGTTGTACTTAAACTAATAAAGATGAAAATTAAAATTCCAAATAAATATCTATAAGAGAATCACAAATACCAGATAAAAGTAATATAATAAAATATATTCTGTTCAATTTCAAAAATATCTATTTTTTATATATTACAAAAATCGATATGAGTCTTTTTTATGAATTATGCCCTCAGCTCTCTAATAATTTAAATTTCGCCACAAATATATCTTTAATCAAAATTTAAAAATTCCTTTTTTATTTGGAATGGTAACTTGGTTCCTTTCCCACATATTGAAAAAACCTTTTCAGAAACTTTTTGTATTTCAAAAATATTCAAATTAAAATTTGATGAGATTTTATTATTAATTATATTATCAGATTTAAAGAAATGAATTTTTGTGAGAGAATAATTTTGGATAACTTTCCATTAATATCTATAGTAATAGCCATAAGGAACGAAGAAAAATATATCAAAAAGTGTTTAGAAAGTTGCTATAATCAAACATTGTCTAAAAGACTATATGAAATACTCATCATAGATGGCATGAGTAATGACTCCACATTATCAATTGTAAACAATTTTGTTGAAAAACATAAAAATCTTAGAATAAAAATTCTATCAAATACAAAGAAAATACAAGCAGTTGGATGGAATATTGGAATAAAAAACGCAAAAGGGAAATATATAATACTATTATCAGGTCATGCCTATCTCACTATAGATTATTTGGAAAAATGTCTTATGTTTCATGCAAAGTACGATGCTCCTTGTATCGGGGGAGTAGTAAAACTCGTAGGTGAAGATAACAAAAGTAAATCAATAGGGGCAGCGTTCAATAGCATTATTGGTTCAGGAAATGCGAAGTATTGGTGCGGTACTAAAATTGAGTACGTGGAAACTTTGCTCTTTGGAATGTATAAAAAAGAAGTGATTGAAGAAGTCGGATATATTGATGAAAATTTAGTTAGAGGAGAGGACTGGGAATTAAATTATAAAATAGTGAAAAAATTCGGTAAAATGCTACTTATACCAGAAATAAAATCATTTTTATACGCAAAATCAAACTTTAAAAACCTTTTTAAAAGACAATTTATTGCTGGATTATGGAAACCTTATATTTTCAAAAAACACCCCAAATCAATATTATTTCGTCATTTGCTGCCACCTATTTTTACTTTTGCGACATTTCTATCTATAATAATTTCAATTATTTTAAAAACACCTACGATAACACTATCAATTATAATCCCATACTTATTGGTAATAAGTAGTTATAGTATTCTTTTAAAAATAAAAGATAAAAGTTTATCTATAACATATCTGATAATATCCTTTTTGATTATACATTTTACGTATGGAATGGGACTTATCTTAGGAATCTTTAAATTTTTATTTTAGCCTTATAATATTTCTGAAAATCAATCAAGAGTAAAACAAATATAAAACATAAAAATAATCCTTTTGAAACAATTAAAACTGTATAGTTTGCAGAAATAAATGAGAAGGTAAAATTCATTACTAAACCGCTAACCAACATTACATATATAACATTTTTTTTATAATTTGAAGCCTCTAATAGCTTCTGCTGGAATAAATTTGTTAAAAAGCCCAACAGTAATGTAAAAAAGATAACCCCAACCAATCCAAAATCAGCCCATGCGCTTCCAAGATATATAGCATTGGCAAATCCAGTTGTAAATGGCATTCTCCACCAAATTTTTGCTACATAATTTGCTATATTAAATGTCCCATCTTCAAATAACCATGAAAACAATTTTGTGGATCTTCCTAATAGAAACTCATGCATTGACGGGAAAATTTTGTAGTATTGGTATAGAACATCAGCAGGGGCTAAAAATACTCTATAAAATAAAGCATTTAATATAGTTTCAGTATTTCTAAGCAGTGGATTCGTAGTAAAGTAATATATAACAATGGGGAATGCAAATATTAACAGTAAACCAAGAACTATGTATTTAAATTTAATTTTACCTTCTTTTAAAAAATAAAAGGAGATAAGAGATAAAAAAATTTGAGCTACAGGAGCTTTTGCTGTCGTAATAGCATTATTTATAAGTCCAGTAACTAAAAATATTATAAATAACACCTTATATTTATTTTCTTTGTATAAAATGCATAAAAATAAACTGCCCACGATTCCAAGTGGATAAAAAAGGTCCCTATTCCATGAATATAAGTATTTTTCAATTATATTCACTTCCAATAACTTAAAAGCCTCTTCCCTTAAAGCCCACATATAAGCATAAGATTTTGGATTTTTTATCATTTCCAGTAGAGGTATCTTTTTAATTCTTATTAAATATAAAAACAATAGGGCAAAACATAGTATTAACAAATGAATTAACAACTTATAGAAAATATGATCATATTCGCTTTTTTTTATTTTCATATAATACATTTTGCTTATTTTATCTATGTTAATATCCCATAAATATTTGGATGTTAACAATCCGATCGGAAATAATATATAAAAAGATAAAATAGAAAAGAAATACATGTTTTCAATCTCATTAGTGGTTTTAGTTATAACAAAAATAGATGGAATAGAGATAAAAATTGTATAAGAAAAAAGTAATAATGAGGGAAACGATAAAATTCTTAATCCATTAAAACCATAGATAAATCGCTCATTGTAAATAATTAATTCATAAACCAATATAGAGGAAATCACTAATCCAAATAGTAAAGCAATTTCCTCATTAACAAATATAAACAATAGTAAACTTATAATCGGAAGTATAATAATCAAAAATTTATCATAATCAAAGAGTTTCGCATCTTCTATAGTTTTATTCATAGAATATTTCTTATTAATTGAATTTTTTTATTCTATCTTTGAGTTTATTATACTTGTCTTTAAAATAAATATAATAAATACCTAACAATGATGAAAAAATGAAAGTTAAAACGACAATTTTAGCTCTTTTCGGTTTAGCCTTTCTTTCTGGTGGAATAGCTTTATCTACAACTTGAATTATAGAAACCATTTTATTTTCATTTAGCCTGGCTTGTTCATATACAGGTCCTAAATATTCTAATACTTTAGTATAATATGTTAGATTTCTTCTTATCTGAGAAAATAATACTTCAATCTTAGGAACCTCTTCGGACTTAAATATTAATTTTTCATTATGCGGATTGTTTAATAGCTCGTTATATTTATCACGAAATGCATCAATTCTCATTTTTAACTGATTAACAGAGGGAGTATTTCTACCATATGTTTTTAATGCAACATTGTATTCCACTTCGGTTACCGCTAATTGTGCATGAACTTCTGCTAACATACTAATCCAAGATTCCAACTGGTCTGGCAAACTTATTACATTATATTTATCCATGAATAATTTTAATTTATTTTCATAAAACTTGATACTATCAATCACTTCTTTGTACTTATTTTCATAAATTGTTCTTATTTCGTATGCTACATCATAATTTAAAGTTCTCAAAATACTATCTGCAGCATACACAAGATAATTCGCAATCTCAGCTGCCTTATATTTATCTCTATCAAATACACTTATAATTATCTGAGATTCTTCTCCAACATTGATTTTAACATTACTTCTTAATTTCTTTAGGGTCTTTTCGAAGCTATCTGTCCTATATCTCTCTTGTAATTGAAATCTTTCAATTATTCGTTCTAATAAGGTCCTGCTTTTTAAAACTGTCATGACCTTATTCAGATTCGACTCTAATCCAATTCCACTTGGTATTCCAAGGTTTGATAAAATTTCAATTCCCGGGATTGAAAAAGACCTCGATTTACTAATTAAAACAGTGACATCAGCTTTGTAAGTTTTAGGTAGAAGCAAACTAATGATTATCGATAACATGGTAAAACTTAAAACTATTACTATTAGAATAACTTTATTCTTCCAAAGTAAATATATTAGACCAATTAAACCGTTATTATTCCTACTCATATGTACCCCCTGATTACTTATAATATTTAGTTGCCGCTAGATATGTTAGAAATACAGACATTAAAGACGCAGTTATTTCAAGAATTGAAGACCTTTCTCCTACAAGTATATCCCGATTATTTCTTTTAACCATTATAATATCACCCCGCTCTATTAATACATTTAGTCCTTTTTCAATTTCCCCATTTTTACGAATTACCGTAACTTTATTAAGACTTCCTTTTTCTGTTACACCTCCTGCTATTCCAATATAATCATGGGCAGTTAAACCAGGTATATAGCCATATTTCCTTGGTAATTTAACATAGCCCAACACCGTAACACCTTCCATCGCTAAAATATCAACCTCATCACCAGGCTGTAATATAAAATCATCGAAATTATCTGATGAAACTTGAATTATTTCTCTTTCCGAACTGACTTTTCTTCTTATTAATACTTTTGATAGATCAGCTGTTGGTTTTACATTAACTAATCTCAATAAAAAGTCATTCAAAGTCTCATTATTTTTAACTACATAATATCCCTGGTTATACACCTCTCCCCTTACTTCAACACATTCACTATCAACACTACCAAAAGGAATAAAAATCATTTTGCATTCCTTTAGAAATGGATTGTTTTCTTGATCTCCGGTAAGCAAATACATTGTAAAATCTACAGTATCTACCTCATTATTATTATTAAATATCAATATTTCATTCTGTTTTGCCAAATTATTAAATCCACCCGCTTGATCTATTAATTCACTTAATCTAATGACTGGGGTTATAGTATATATACCTGGCTTATTGATTGCACCTAAAATTTGAACTTTAAAATTACGAATATCAGATAGAACAACAATAATCTTTGCTTCTTTATACCCATTATTTTTAATAATATCTACTACTTTTTCCACTCCATCCTTTAAGTTCATACCTGCCAACCTAAATTTTCCGACACCAGGTAAAACTATATACCCATTTGGATTAACTCTAGTTCTATAATCAAAAGAGATATCGGTTACGATCATTATATAAAATTCATCACCTGGGCCTATTATGTAATCTTCAGGATTAATAACTTTCTCTAATATAAATCTTTGTTTCAACGACACCTCGCCCATTAAGTAACCAGTAGGTTGTTCATAAATTGTACCCTTTTTACCTTCTTCCTGCATTTGCATAAAAGCAATTTGAGAAACAAAAATAAATGTTAAAAAAATTTTTAAAATTACCTTAATCATAATTCCACTCCATATTTATTTTATCACTACCACCAACCAACACAAAAATTTTTCTAAATATTAATTATTCAATTCCCTGTACTTTCTTATTTCTACAATAATATCACATCTTGTTATTATCATATTTTCCCTTTAAATAATTTTCTATATGTAAATAGTAATTTATTTTCTTCGCTTTCCCAGACAAACTCTTTTTTCATCTTTTTTATTTTATTTTTAATGTTATCATAGTTACTGTATAAATATATAATTTTGTCCGCTATATCATTACTATCTAATGGATCAACAAAAATTCCATAATTGGTAAACATTTTTTTCCAATAATCAAAATTAGATATTATAACAGGCAATCCAATACTAATATACTCATATATTTTCGTAGGTTGACTAAACTTGTTATTTCCCGTCGGATAAAATGTACATAAACCCACATTTGCCTCAACTAAATAATCATATACATTTTGAACTTTCAAATACCCTAAATATCTGACATATTTCCAACCATCTAAATTGTTGCATTCATGCTCAAACTTTTTACTCCCCCACTTCCCTACCAACCACAAAGAAAAAATTTCCTTTCCAATTTTTTTATTAGCTATGTATACAGCATTAATACATTCTTTAATCCCTCTTTTCTCATCTAGTAATCCTGTAATTATTAGTATAAAATTATTTTTATTGCTTTCATATACTTTTTCTTTTTTAGCTTTATACTTCTTTATAATGGATAGAATGGGGAAATTTTGGATGATAATCGTTTTATCTTGACTAATATTTCTAAATTTTGATTTAATATGTTCAGTAGCAACAATAACAAAATCATAAAATCTTGAAGCAAATTTTTCAAATATATCAAAAGTAATAGATAATAATTCCCTTATAATTGATAATTTTATATAATATTTTTCCTTTATAAAATTCGAATAATCTTCATGAACATCATAAATAACCTTTTTACCAACTATCTTCAAAATTAAACCAACAATTATTAATTCAGGATCATGAAAGTGATATACTTCTGCATTGATTTTTATAGCCTTTATCAATGCAATCATAGGTTTAAATAGTATTCTAAAAAAGCGATTTGGTAGTGTAGGTAATGGAATGATTTTAATTCCACCAATAATTTCTTTTCTCTCGAATGTAACAATATAATAAACATCATAACCTGCTTTATGTAAAGAACGCAACTCTTTATAAAAAATTCTAGGATCAAACAAAGAATGCACTGTACTAATATGACAAACTCTCTTCTTTTTCTTCAATATTTTTTATCCTCAATTATTTTAATATTTATGTATCTAACTCTTTATGCCCTGATAATTCCAATTACCTTCATTTTTTAAATTAAGAAAAAAATAGAACATATCAAATATTCTATTCTCACTCAAAATTTAACTATAAACTTTATTGATTGTCATAATATTCAACTGGAAATGAGGATATTTATGAAACGTCTTTCTCTAATTTTATTTACATCCTTACTATTATTTTCATGTAAAAATAATAAGGTTTCCTCTACATTTCGAAACGATATTACCATCGATGCTAAACTTGACGATTGGGAAAAATTTATTTACATCAAAGATATCAATTCCGGCTTTGCGGTCGCTAATAACGATTCATTCTTATACATTGTTCTTAAAACAAATGACCAAAAAATTGTAAGGAAAATATTAATGAATGGACTTACCGTATGGTTGAAAAGAAAAGGACTGAAATCTGCAAAATATGGCATAAAATACCCTCTTGGAATGGCACAGTCTCGTAAAGGTTATGATCAAGAAGGTTTTACTCCACCACATGGTTTCAACCGGAAAAGAAATAAGCCCAAGTTTGATATTAATAAAATGATAAAAATTACAAAAAAACAACAGACTGGAATAGAGATATGTGGACCCGAAAAAGACGACTTCATTATACTTGGTT
The DNA here is from genome assembly GCA_017656425.1 of Candidatus Neomarinimicrobiota bacterium. Taxonomy (NCBI): domain Bacteria; kingdom Pseudomonadati; phylum Fidelibacterota; species Fidelibacterota bacterium. The sequence continues at coordinate 155,047 of JACDNV010000004.1, forward strand.
TCGATAACAAAGATGGAATAAGAGTCTCTATTGGTACATACGAAGATCAGTTTGTGTATGAACTTCGATACCCAATTTACAACAATACTGACTACTCATCCTATTCTCTAAATATAAAACCAAGGGGTGTCATTAATTTGACGCTCGAATCCAGAGCACAATTACCAGAATTCCATAAAGGAATAAGAGGTGGGTTTAATCACCCGGGAGCTGGTTTCCCCAATAGACGGGGCGGAGTACCAATATCAACTCCTCCGGGCAGAAAGATACCAGGTGCAGATAACTCAATGTATAGAGACCTTAATTTAAAACTAAAAATCAAATTAGCAGAATCAGAATAATATCTCTTTACCAGTTATATTCAAACCCGAAGGTCCACCGATTTGATAAAGAAATATCAGAACCTGTCTTCAAATATACCCTAAATTTATCTTTGACAGAATATTCAAGTCCCAGTCCAGTCGATATGTATCTGTCAAACTCCGTTGGTGGAGTTTCTGTATACAATTCAAATCGATTAGTTTCCTCATCATCAATCTTCAGGACCCCGTTCTCCCAGTATTTTCTTATTCTATAGGGAAACAATCTTTTACCAGTCGTTTCATATTCTGTTAGACTGGAATTAAAAGATACGGAAAGTAGAAGGTTAAAATTATTGGATAACCTTAATTCCATTCCAATGGGGACATTAATATACCATTTTTTTATACTCTTTTGTAAACTCATACAATCTTTCATAATCTACCAAATTTCCAGAGTCAGAAGGTTTGTAGATCGTATAAACAGTATAGATGCTATCCGTATAAAGATACCTCTCACTGATTCTTATCTTTTCAATGTGCTTACTTAAATATATGCCGGTGAAAATCCTGATCCCATCATCAGGCATGAATATAAAAGAATTAAAAATTGAATAATTATTAGATTCCTTATTCCCATCTCCATTAAAATTACCTATGCTTTTCCTATAATTCTGGAATCTCCGTTTATGATAACTTTCATCACTATCATCATAATAATCATAGACTTTATCTGAATAAGACGTATCATCGGAAAGAAATTTCATCGAATAATCAAGCGAAGAAGATCTAAACAACAAGCCTGTTCTTATTATAAATTTTTCGTTCAGTCTGTTTTCTATATTAAAATTAAGATACCTACTTTTTCCATCAGATTCATTCGCTTTCCAGAAGTCGTAATATCTATAATTAAAGTTATAATAATCTGGATTCAAGGCATTTTCTTTCCAGGTTTTAGAAGTATCCATGGCATTTTCTGTTTGAGAAGAATTCCCGAAGATTGTCCCAGCGAAAATTCCAGTACTTATTTTTTCCGTCAATTTATAAAGAAGCCCAATCCCAAGTAACATATGCTTTCCTGATATATCCACATCAATATCATCAAGATAATAATAGTAATTATGAGGGTTCTCTTTCCAGTAAGAGTTGTACATTTCACCATCTCTATTAACACTTAGATATTCCAGTTTAAAGGCAATGCTCATTTTTGAATTCAATTCATATCCCGCTATTAATCCAGGCTGAAATCCAAATATTTCCTGCTGATTCTTTTTACCAAAAATAGCGCTGGTATCATATTTCACTTCGTTACCAAGAGATTGTAAGAAATAATCCCCCCGATCCATCTCTCCATAGCTAGGATAACCGTAAAACGCACCATAATCAAATATAGCGCGATTATAAATAAAAAGATTTAACTTATTACCAGGTGAAAACACCAATCCCAAATTATACAATGGACTCTGATCGATCAAGCCATAATAACTGTAATACAGCCATCCTGGACCATAAAAATCATCAATATCAAATCCAATTCTCGTATATAGAGGTATGTATGACCGATAATAACTATATGTGCTTCCAAAATCAAAATAGATAGAATTTTTATTAAACTTCACAATATAGACTGGATTCAAATTCAAGTCTGCAAATTTATCAACATACATTCCTAATGAGTAATCAGGATATACAAGAGACTTAACAGTTGTAAAATTATAAATTTCATATAAATACGGAACTTCAGGATATCCTGTGCTTGGTCTGGGAACATATGCAAAAGTATTCCCTATTAACAATAGAATTAAAATTTTTAATTTCCATTTCATTTTACACTCCCTCTTACTTGAATTAATTAAATTTATATGGATAACTTCGGTAAATCATGTATAAAAGATTAAAAATGATATAATCATTTATGATTAAAAATTAATTAAATTTTGCCTTGTTATTATGGTGGCATTATGTTCAATTCTTACTTTCATTTAAAATATCTAAGCGATAACCTAAACTCAAAATTCAGATCTCTTTTTGTCACATCGATTTTCACTTTTGAAAAGGGCAAACTACATATTGCAATCTCTAATGGGAATTGCATTGTGTTTTCAATAACAAATCCACTCCCATATTTAACAATTAAAGAAAAAACGCCCTATCCAAAATCAAAAGTATCTCTATTTAAAGAAATACATGGTCTGCAAATTACAGGTATAAAAATCAATATCAACGATAGACAAATAATCTTTGATTTTGAATCTAGTAACTACCTTTTACTATTTAATTGCTACGGAATAAACGGAAATGTTTTTCTTTTTTCAAAAAACTATGACTTTATCGATTCATTTAAAAAAAAAGAAAGGGAAATCCCTGTAATCAGTCAAGATTTAATACATAATTTTAAGAATCCTGAAGAAGTACTCTTGCAATATGAGGATCTAAATCAATTTATCAACCAATTTCAGGATAAACGAATAATCGACTTACTAAAAAATTACTATAATCGCAGATTTGATAAAGTATTAATCCAGGAAATCTGCTACAGATCTGGAATCGACGAAAAAAAACAGGTATCGACGTTAAAGGATATACAGATTGAAAAATTAATTAACAGTATAAAACAAATTTTCGATGAAATAAATCAAAAAAATTTCTACATATATTATGACGAATTACCCATTTTCAGCTTAATAAATCTCGAATCGAGGAAAAAAGTTGATTTCAAAATCTTCGGTAACTGTCTAAACGCAACAAATGAATATATCTCCCGATATTTTAGCGATTTTCAATTCCGTCAAGAAAAGACAAATTTAATTAAAATTCTCGAAAAATATATTTCTCTCAATGAGCGAAAACTTGTAAGACAACAAAATGATCTAAAGAATATAAAGTCTCCAGATATTTACAGGGAATGGGCAGAGACTATAATTGCAAACTATAATAGAGTAAGTGAGAAATCCGATTTTGTAATTCTTCCACGGTTAACCAATCCAGAAGAGAAAATTAAAATTCCATTAATCAAAGGATTGAGTCCTGAAGAAAATGCTAAAAAGTATTTTCAAAAGGCAAGAAATATAGAGAATTCGAAAGAAGTTTTAATTAAAGCCATTAACGAAACAGAAAATAAAATAAATAGAGCAAAGGAACTGATCGGAAAAATTGAGAAAATAAAAATATGGCGGGAATTAAAAGAATATACCAAAAAAATTAAATCAATATATCAACCCGTTGTTAGAAAGAAGGAACAGCAGGAACGATTACTCTATGTGCAAATAAACTATAAAGGATGGGAAATTTTAATAGGAAGAAGTGCAAAGGATAATGATGAACTCACTTTCAACATAGCTAAACCCAATGACTTCTGGTTCCACACTCAATATGTCCCTGGCTCGCATGTAATAATAAGAAACCCTAAAAAAGCCGATAATCTTCCTGAAGAGATAATCAAAATTGCTGCAGGACTTGCTGCATTCAATAGTAAAGACAAAAATTCAAAACTTATTCCTGTTATATATACAAAAAAGAAGTATGTATGGAAACCGAAGAAATCTGAGCCTGGAGTAGCTGCTTATAAATTTGAAAAATCTATAATGGTAGAACCAATCAATCCTCAAGCCATTCAATAAAAGCCTTCCTGAATTCTGTTAAATCAATAGATAAACCAACCCTGTGAGAATTACCCAGCTCTCTATAAATCCTGCCAAACCCAAATGCATAATTAAGTTTAATTACATTTGTATTAATTCCAGCCCCAACTGTATAGTCTCCAATATCATCCCTGCCCGCTCTAAGACTAAAATTCTTCTTTATTCCGATCTCTAACCCGAACCTCAATCTTACGTTACCAACTAATAGATAAAAAGCTTTATCATTTTCCTCTTTCCCTGCTGAGAAATCCAAACCAATAGATGGTTCAAGATATGATATAAATTTCCCGGGTTTAATCCTTATTGAAACACCTGCTAAATATGATGGTAGAATCAGTTCTTTCTCACCATCATCCCATATTATCGGAGTCGTGAAGAAGTCCTTTGCGACAAAGCCTATTTGAAACATTCCAGCATTACGCAAAATTCCAATATCAATACCTATACCCCATGCTCGGGCTCTATATAATTTTTCAAATGGAATCTTTAAAGTAACTCCATAATAAATATTTTCACTTTTCAACTTAGCGATTGAAAAATACAGGGCACCGAAAGCAGTATTAAAAAATTTCATGTTTGAGTAATCGGGTCTAAAAGAATTTTCCACACCCTGTATCTCAATAAAATTGGATATATTGTGAATGCTATCTACACCAACCCTTGTTAAGCCAATTGAATAGCTGTAACCGTTCCTGCCCGGTATCAATAAACTAACACAATCATAATTAACAATACCGGCAAATTCTTCGGTATGTGTAACCTGAAATAATATCCTTTCACTTTTTAATGCTAACGCTGGATTCCAATAAAATGCAGTAGCAGGACTTGCATTACTTATTACAGCTCCACCTAATCCAATCTCGCGAACACCCGCGCCAAACTTCAAAAACTCACCTGTATATTTCGTCTGTATCGGATATATTATATTAAACACAACTAATAGTATTGATAATATTCTACTCAAGCTTTAAAGCCCATATTTCTTTTTTAATTCATTAAGTTTGTTCAAAGCCTCCAGCGGAGTAATGGAATTTATATCTATCTCCGAGAGTTCCTTTTTAATTTTACTTTCAATTTGATTAAACAAACTGAGTTGGTCAGGATTTTTATCTAATTTCTGAAATATATCCTTTTCAGTTGGCAATACCCTTTCTTCACGAGATATATTTGATAAAATTTCATTTGCCCTTAGAGTTACCTCGACTGGGACACCAGCCATTTGTGCTACGTGAACACCATAGCTCTTATCGCATGCACCTGGAATAATCTTTCTCAAAAATATCACCTTATCACCATATTCCTTAACAGCTACATTTAAATTAATAACTCTTGGTAATATTTTTTCCAGTTCTGTCAATTCATGATAATGTGTTGCAAATAGCGTCTTCGAGCCTATCTTTTCATTGTTATGAAGATATTCGGTCACAGCCCAGGCTATAGCTATTCCATCGTATGTCGATGTCCCTCTCCCAATTTCATCAAGAAGTATTAACGATTTTGGAGTGGCATTGTTCAAAATATTTGCTGTCTCTATCATTTCCATCAGGAAGGTTGATTCACCAGCTGCGAGATTATCGCTTGCTCCTACCCGAGTAAAAATTTTATCAACTACACCGATTTCTGCGCTCTCAGCCGGAATAAATGAACCAATCTGTGCAAGTAATACTATCAGACCAACCTGGCGGAGATACGTGGATTTGCCTGCCATATTAGGACCTGTTATAATAAGTATCTGCTTTGTCTGGTTATCAATATCAAGGTCGTTTGGTATAAACTTCTCTCCAGAAGGTAGTAGAGCTTCAACAACCGGGTGTCTACCATTTTTTATAAAGATTCTGGACGAATCATTTATTACGGGTCTTGTATAATTGTTTTTTATAGCGATATAAGCAAGAGATGAGAATACATCTATCTGAGAGACTACATCTGCTATTTTAAGAATATCTTCAACATATTTTAAAATCTCCTCTCTTAAAAATTGAAATATCTCATATTCGATTTCGGATATTTTTTCCTCAGCATTGAGTAGCATTTCCTCATACTCTTTCAACTCTGGCGTAATGAACCTCTCAGCATTGACTAAAGTCTGCTTCCTTATATAATTCTCTGGCACTTTGGAAATGTGCGTCTTTGTGACCTCTATATAATATCCAAAAACTTTATTATAGGAAATTTTGAGTGAGGGTATACCGAGCCTGGCTCTTTCTTTTTCCTGCAATTCCAGAATCCAATTTTTACCATCTCTTAAAACTCTTCGATATTTATCAAGCTGTTCATTGAATCCCTCTTTGATAAATCCACCTTCATGTATACCTGTCGGTAAATCCTCGTCTTTTATAGCATCATCAAGAATTTTTATTAATTCTTTTGGAATATTTATGCCTGACAAAAGTTCTTTGAAGGTATCTACTTTTTCAAACTCTTTTAGTATTACAGGTATAAGCTTAAGAGTTTCTCTAAGCTGATAAACCTCCCTCGCAGTGGCTCTATTTGCACTTATTCTCGAGAGCAACCTTTCAAGATCAGAAAAATCTTTTAATAAATTACGAACATTTTCTCTTTTATCGGTGTTATTATAAAAATATTCAACTTTATCAAGGCGTGAATTAATACGTTGTGGATTTTTCAAAGGATGAGCCAACCATTTTTTCAATAACCGACTCCCGGATGCTGTAACAGTTTGATCAACTACCCAGATCAGGGAACCTTTAACTTCACCACTCTGCATTGTTCGAAATATCTCAAGATTCCGTTTTGTAAATTCATCTATTAGGACATAGTCACTTTCCAGCAGAGGCTGGATTTTTACAACATGTTCAAGGCTTTTTTGATTATTCTGATGTAGATAGTGTATTATAGCACCTGCTGCTGATATACCTAGCTTGTATTTCTCAATTCCAAATCCCTTCAATGTCTCAGTTTTAAAATTCTCTTTAAGCGTTCGCTCAGCATACTCATAAGAGTATACCCAGTCATCAATCTCTGCTACACGTAGAACCTTTCCCTTAAATTCATATTCAATGGATTTATAATCCGATTCAGGGCATATAATTTCGGATGCTTTCAGAGTACTTACAGTATCTTTATAACTTTTATCATCCGAATCAGTTAAATAAAATTCTCCTGTTGAGACATCTATAGCAGCTATACCAACACCCTTCTGAGTTTTATAAATTGAAACAAGATAGTTATTTTCCTTGGTATCCAGGAATCTATCAGTAATCGCTGTTCCCGGAGTAATTACCTCAACAACTTCTCTTTTTACTATACCTTTAGCTTTCTTTGGGTCCTCAACCTGTTCGCAAATTGCAACCTTCAGCCCAGCTTCAAGCAACTTATGCAGGTAACTATCAAGAGCATGGTATGGAAAACCGGCGAGAGGAACCTTCGAAGCTTTGCCATTTGCACGTTTTGTAAGTGTAATATTTAAAATTCTGGATGTTATTTTTGCATCCTCCTCAAATGTTTCATAAAAATCCCCCATCCGAAACAATAAAATTGCATCAGGATATCTCGACTTTATTTCTCTGTATTGTTTCATTACTGGTGTTGATACTAAATCTTCTTTTGCCATATTCATAAAAAGCTTTACTCTGTTGAAATATAAAAATTTATAGGGTGATTAGTAAGCTTAAAAGTTTTATAATTCTTTAAAAGTTTTTATTTGAAATCCGAAATCAGAAAACTTCTCTCTTTTCTAACAGCGGATCCAAAAACGCCATAAGCTCCTACAACACCTGAAGCATCCATTTCTTTTACAACATAATTGTAATAATTTTCATCAAAAGCAACTACCTCAACTCTAATAGAATCATCGGTTTCAATTACTTCAGAATTAATGATATAGAAGTTCACATACAAAGTTTCATCTATCACCGGTAACCAGTCACCGGACTCTTCTTTTTGAGAAACAATTAATGAATAAGCCTGCGTACCTTCCCTAGAATCCCAGCTAATTTTCAAATTATCGTTCATTGTTATATCAAAATCTTTTGGTACCTTCGTTACTCCAGTTATAGTATCCCCCTCTTGTGTCAATAATAGTAAATTATATGTTGAATCTGGTAAAATCTTAAGTGAATCGGTATAGTAATTGTAAAGAAATACTAACCTCCTCTTGACTCATCCCTCCCCTTTTCTTTTCTCAGTCGGATTATAAAATCCGACATTCCAGTTTCACAGAACGCCAACCCCCATCCCCACAATTTTCTCTGCCCCTTTATAACTTGAATTGATTTTACAAAACCGTTTTTTTTGTCAAGAATTTTTTTAATGTATTATGAAACTGTCATTGCAAGGAATCCCATTGGGGCGACGAAGCAATCATCTATGCAAGTAGTAATATAATTAAAACATACTGTTATCAGCTCAAACACAACAGATTGCCACGCTCGCTTACGCTCGCTCGCAATGACAGGGGCTACTGAAGTATTTACACTAAGTTAATTTTCTAGCTGGTTAGCTTGTTAGCCCGTTGTCTGCCAGCTTAATGGCTTGCTAGTCTGACAGCCTGTTAGCTTGTTGGCTTGTTAGCTTGATAGCCTGATAGCCTGTTAGCTTGTTAGCTTGACAGCCTGTCAGGCCACTTACATTTTAGCCATCCGGCTATCTAGCTACCCAGCCATCTAGCTATCCAGCTATCTAGCCATCAAGCTATCCAGCCATCTAGCTATCTAGCCATCTCGCCATCCCAATAAGATGAGATTGCTTCGCTCCGTTTCACTACGCTCGCAATGACGGCGGAAATGCAAACTGTCTTGCTACCGTTTACAATTACAGGATAAATGGGAAATAATTTAAAAATGTTTATTGGCTGACTTCATAATTAAATATTACACTTCAAATGATTCTGAACTTGCTTTAAAAGTACAAATCTGATTGTGCAGAATATTTGAAAAAATATAAAGATAACTACCTAAATTTTCCTAAATACCCTGATTATATAAAAAATATGTATAAACAACAAATATCGTTTAGTCAATAAACTAATAATTGGAAAGAATGTGGTATAATATGAGGGTATTCTGTATCTATGTAAACTTTTTAAATGAACCTTTTTGTACAATTGATAAATCTCCGTGATAACTGGTTAACTAAACATACTTTCATATTTAAAGGTAAGGCTTATGAACTCAAACAACTCTTTTATATGAAATTCTCTGAAAATGATTATAAACTTAATGTTAGATACAGTTTCTTAGGTAAGTCTCGTCATAATATCCCTATCTCTGTATTTATTCCTATATCCCCTCCTCTCTTCTGAACTCTAATATGGGACTAAACCTATATATTTTTCAAATTCTTTATATACTATCCTCTACAATGTCTCCTGTATTAATCCCTTTCCCATAGAGATCCTTCGGACATTAACTCCCCATCATTTAATATCACTTCTCGCAATAATCTCTTCGCTTTACTAAAATGATATTGTTTTTCTTTCTTTGCTATACCTTCCTCCTTTCTTTCTCTTTAACATCTTTTTTCCTAATTCAAGGAGTATATGGCTTTTTATTTCCGTTACCATTTTTATACAAAATTATGAATACAATCTTTCAATTTCAGTTAAGGCCTTAATTGCAGATTCTTCACCCGCTTTAATAATATCTTTAGCTCTATAAAATTCTAAAAGACTATACTCTTCAACCGAAGGTGATATTAAAATATCCGGTTTCCATAACAAAAGCTGTAAAGCTTGCAGTTGAGTCTCAAATATAATTATCGTTTGTAGAAGAATTTTTAAAAGATTTGGTTGTTTGTAAATTTTCCTTGACCTTTCATTTTTGAGATTTATTGTTTCTCCTTCTTCTTTATCATTAAAGAAATTTAGTTGCTTAAGAAACTGTTCTTTTGATACAGATAGAAATTTATTAAGAATATTTTGCCTATCATGATTTTTTAGCTTCCAGTATTTTTCGGGATTTGGTATAGCATTCACTGCGATTATAATATCGGCATTGTTTTCATATGCAACACTAACGGGTAATGGATTAACCAATCCTCCATCGACGAGCAGCCTCTCCCGGTACTTTACGGGCGTAAATAAAATAGGTATTGCAATACTTGAAAGTATAGCATCAACCAGTTTACCACTATTTAGTACTATCTCAGTTCCATCACTAAGATCAGTTGCAACAGCGCTATATGATATCGGCAGCTGTTCAATTTCTTTTTCGTTAAGGTGATTACTAATGAAATCTCTGACTCTGTCTATATTGACGAACCCGCTTTTTTGCAATCCAGGGGTAAATGTTTTTACTACAAACCTTTTGTCCACTTGTAATGCTATTTCTCCCATAAGCTCAGCAGAAAAACCGGCTGAGTAATATCCTCCTACAAAAGCTCCCATGCTAGTTCCAACTACAATATGAATTGGAATCTTATTTTTTTCCAGTACTTTAATGACCCCGATATGAGCTAATCCCCTCGCTGCTCCGCTACCTAATACCAGAGCAATCCTTGGATTCTCCATAATATTCTCCCTATCATATTCCGGATAATTATTAATATTAAAAAATAATTTTTTATAACATGTCTACTTATTTGCAACGCCTCATGAAAGTATGAGTATGCGGCTCTATTTGTTGAGTACTTGTCAAATTTTATCAAATGCTTTAAACCCCATAAATGTACAATCTTAATTTTTTTATTATTTGCTCTATAATAAAGATTTATGATAGTTTCAACACCATACCCAGTATTCATTATTTTATCTACTATGTGAATTATGTCTTTTCTAAGAACAGCTCTCTCGCCGGACAATGGTTTCAATGGATTGAACAATTTATTAAAAATACTTTCTGTCGGCTGCCCTATAACCATATCGGCTTCTTCCTTGAGGAGTGGCTGAATAAGCTGAACAATATATCTTTCTTTAAAATTTACCAGATCAGCGTCGACAAAAACCAATATATCCCCATGTGCTTCAACTATTCCAACAGACATGGCATAACCTTTCCCTCTATTGTAAGGGAATTCGATTACTTTTACCTTTGGCTCGTGTAAGAAATTTTCAAGAACTTTTCCTGTATTGTCAGTAGATCCATCATTTATTACAATAATTTCGTCAATGTAATGCGAGTTTATTAGTCCTTTTAATGTTCCTGGAAGAGTAACTTCCTCATTATGTGCGCAAACGATTACCGTGATGTTTGAGTTATTCATAAATATATCCCTTTGTAAAAACGGTTTTAATTTTCTTCTCTATATAGATAATTCCAGATGGGATCTAAAAGTTTTGCTACTTCGTTATCATATTCAATCATTCCATTGTAATAATTATCATCTTTTAGCGATTCTTCGGCTGAACGGTATCCAGGTTTCGCTTTTGTTTCTAATAATACTTTCCTGGCTTCATCATAGTGGTCTCTTATAAAACATGGTCTTATTTCGTTACCCCTGGTTGCCGGGGGTAACATATAATTATACGATCTTTGCCATTTTCTTATTTCACTGAATAAATTAGAAAATAATGCATCAGTTAAACTTTTCCCCTTAGTATATAAGTCATTGATATTATCTACCCAGTAGGGAACAAATACACACGGATATATATTTCCATTCCAATCTATGTATAAATATCCCCCTGACCTACCAGCTGCAATACAGCCCGATGAGAATGTTCCTCCATTCCAGAAATCGGCTATAAACCTTCTTTCTTTCCTTACAAAATGCTGCTCTTTTTCCCACATATTTTTTCTCTTCTCAGGCGGGACTTGCCACGATATATCGACACCTCTACCAATCGGCATATATTGAAAAATCCACATATATGAAGCACCCTGTTCATCTAAATAAAATTTTATCATCTCATCTGATATAATTTTTTCACAATTTTCCTTTGTTGCGGTTACAGAAATACCAAAAGGGACACCGACATCTCTTAAGTTTTTAAAAGCATTTAATATTTTTTTAAAGGTTCCTTTCCCTCTTCTTTTATCAGTTTCTTCTTCAAAACCTTCCACAGAGATAGCTGGTGTAATATTTCCGACTTCAGCTAACCTTTGCGAAGTAACTTCATTAATCAATGTTCCATTTGTATATACCAAGAAATATTGATTATTATATTTTTTGGCAATTTCGATAATATCGGTTTCGTTATCTTTCCACATAAATGGCTCTCCACCTGAGATAACTGTAAACCACGTTCCCCACTTTTCATATTTTTCCTTCAGTATTTTTTCAACAACATCAGCAGAAAGCGATGGTAATCCTTTTGGCAAACTTGCAGCATAGCAATCCTTGCATTTCAAATTGCATTTACCTTCAGGTGATATCACCAAAAAACCAGGAGGATTAATTTTGTACGTCTTGATAAACTCATTCTTAATTTTTCTACTACCGAATCCCAGGAACCCTTTTATGAATACATTAATAATGCTATTTCTAACTCCAGGTGAACCATTCTTGTATGCTTTAAGCGCGCTTCTTATTACATTCATTGCAATGTAAAACTTGTCTTCTCTCTCTCTTTTTGGCCCCATGGTTACTGAATTTCCCAGGTTTACCATAAAAAAATAAGCAAGTTTCTCAACCAAAGGAATAGTAATTGCAGATCCAATTTTAGATGATAGAATGTAAAGGCATGGTTTAAGGAGGTTGTAAGTCAAGTTTGTTCTAACGCATTTAGGTATTCTCATTTTTGCCTCATCTATTATATTATTTCCAGTAAATCATAGAACGTTCGACCATTATATTCAAACGGTCGATTTTTTGTCAAAAAAATTTATTTTTTTGTTATTCCATGCATAATAAGTTTTAAAACATTATCAATTTTTTCGCTTGATAATTTGAATCCATTTGAAAGTTGAGACTGTATTTCCAAGCCTTTTATTGTAAAGAAAATTGAGTCTACAACGGATTCAATATTGTTTATAAGAAATTTACCTGTTTTTATTCCCTCCTCAACTATATTTCTTAAAACCATTATTTCTTCTTCTTTAATTTTTTCTATAACCCCTTTTAAGAATACGTATTCATTTGAATATTCATTTAGAATCACACTATATAAATTATTAAATTCTTTTGCTCCATTAATTTTTGTAATGGTATAGAGATAGATTTTCCTCTCTGGTTCAGCTACGGCATTTATTGATTTAAGAATCCTCTGCTTTAACATATAAAATTCTTTTTCTATTACTGCTTTAAATATGTCATTTTTACTTTTAAAATAGTGATATATAGTACTTTTAGCTTTACTAACAGAATTTGCTATGTCCCACATAGTTGTTTTCTTAAACCCGAATTTTGCAAAAATTTTACGGGATGTTTCTACAATATTTTTTCTAATTTCGTCATTAGTTCCCATCTCAGCTAAATTTCCATATTCTAAATATCGACCAAAAGCGTCAAATGGTATTGCAATATAATATTTTTTACTAATGAAGTCAATGATCTTTTTATTTCCATCTGCTCACTCCACGTTTTTCTCCAGATTTAACGATAGCTGCTCAAGTATGCATGATAAACAGTTTCTAACAGGGATAAAAGCTCTAACAACTACATTAGAACTTAAAAACCCGCATTTGTAAGTTAATCTTTAACTCGGGAGGATTTACGTAATAGGGATATTGATATTTAGTTTATCAAGGAGTTTTTCTGTTTTTTTGTCGATTTCAGCTATTTTCCATTTGTTGTTGATTTTTACTTTTCTTATCTCAGAAAGATGTAAGAGCACATCATGGACTGAATATCTCGATAGAAGTTTTTTTCTCAATAGTATTTGATATATCTTATAATACCATTGCAAAGCAATCGTGTTGATAAAATTCCAACCTTCAAGTGATTCTTCATTTTGCATATAGGTACGGTCTGCTTCCAGTAGATTTTTAAATACATCGAACATTTGCTCAACACTACTTCTACTTTTGTAAAACTGAAAAATCTCTTCTGCAGATTTAGAAGTGCAGTTGCTAATTACTGAAAGCGTTCCAAAATAATGTTGTTTTTCATAGAATTTATCAATGTGATACTCTTCAGGATGAGTTTCTATGCGGGTTAAATAATCTTTCTCTTCAACGCTTTTTAAATGTTCATCCAGATATATATAAACTGTTCTGGAGGAGAGAGTAGATTTAGAATACCAGATAAAACGTTTTTTATATTTAAAATATCCATCCATACAACGTTTATCACCACTTTTTAAGCAACTGTAATCTATAAGTATGCTATTCCTTTTCAGTGGAATAATATATTGAAGTTCATTCTCCTCCATTTGGTTAACGTTATCCTCAGAATAAAATCCTTTATCGGCAATAATAACCGCATCTCTGGCGCCACTTTCTTCAATACATAATTTAAAAGCACTTATCTCACGCACATTACCAGGAGTAATACGATAGTAAACCGGCATGTGATTTTTTACGGAAAAAATAAAAAGTAAGTTTACCTGTGGAAGATATACCCTCTTATTGTTATAACCGTATTTTGAAATAATGATATTCTCTGACTGTGTGAATAACGGTGTAGCATCTATCAGAATGTGATCACCTTCAGATATAAAATCTTTAAAATACTTTACTATTTCACTGCGCATAATACCCAACTCTCTAAGAAATTTACTAATCCTTTTCTCTGTTATCTTAATATTAGCAAAAATCTCAGAGAGAAAACTATGTTGATGATGAAAAGGCATATTCTTTATATGAGACCGGTGAAATAATCTGTAAAAGGCAAGGGCTACTATGAATTGCCACTCATCTATAAAATAATTCTGAAGACTCCTTATCGAATCAGTCATGGAGTCTAATATGAACTTGCTGGCGCCATATTCTTTTACCTGAAGAGATATAATAGAAGGAGTTGTTTTCTCTAATTTCCTCTTAGGAGATTCAATAAAACCCTCTGGTGTGATTTTACCAATAATCTTCCCCGTTTTCTTTTTAGGTTTTTTCTTCTCAGGATCCCAGACACACTTGACTTCATAGAGGTAATAGTTACCGTTAATTAGTCTTAGTTCAGTACCTTTGCGTTTATGTTTTAGAGCCCATTCAGGATGCCTCATGATATACCGTATATACGTAATATGTATATAGCATATTACAAGGTCTAATGCAAGCATTTTCAGACGAATAATCAATTCTTTACTGAAAACTATTACGTATTTTGAGCAGAGTTAGAGATTGATATTCGGGTAATCCCAATTAGTGTGAAACGGAGCGTGGTAATCTCATCTGATTGAGATAGCTAGATGGCTGGATGGCTAGATAGCTGGATAGCTAGATGGCTGGGTAGCTAGATAGCTGGATAGCTAAGAGGTAAGTGATCTAACTGGCTGTCACGCTATCAAGCTAACAAGCCAGCAAGCTAACAGGCTAACAGGCTAATAAGCTAACAAGCCAGAGAAGTAACTTGGTGTAACTACTTCAGTAGCCCCTGTCATTGCGAGCGGAGCGTAAGCGAGCGTGGCAATCTATTATGTTTGAGCTGATAATGATATGTTTTAATTATATTCCTACTTGCAAAGAAGATTGCTTCGTCGTCCACGTTATGGACTCCTCGCAATGACATGTGGTTATTATCATGGGTTAAGCGTGGAAAAGAAATAATAAATAATATCAGTATTCTTAGTGTCCTTTGTTAGAAAAAATCTCTTAGTGTCCTTGGTGAGACGCAGTCCGGCTTGCCAGCTTGCTCGCTAATAAAAGTTCGAAGTTCTACGTTCTATTTTCTGTGTTTGTATAGTTATAACATTGAACTTTATAACGTTGAACATTGAACTTTCTTAACTTAAATCCTAATTTAACCTTTAAAGAAGGCAAAGAGTATCCCTATGATGGCACCAATCTGCCCAACCCAAAAGATAAACATCCATTTGATCAGTTCTGATTTTACTTTCTCATCGTTGGTTTTCAGGGCTTCGATTCTCTCGATGAGTTCAGTTTTAACTTCGGCAATTTCTACTCTTACCTTAGCCAATTCTTCGGAGAGTCTTTTTTCGAATTTTTCTTCGACGAATTGGATTACGTTGTTTTTAGTTTCTTTCTGTGCTTCGTTTATAAGTTCGACTAAAGCTTCTATGCCGTCATCCCCGAGTTTTTCTCTTAAAGGCTTTTTAACTGTTACAACAGGCATTTCGACCTCAATAGTTAATGCAACTTAAATATACTAATTCTCAGATATGGTTGCAAGTGTATGGGGATTATCTTCCGTCATTGTGAGCGAGCGTAAGCGAGCGTGGCAATCTATTTTGTATAAGCGAAGTAGTGTATATTTATAGCTTCAATCATTTTATAAAGCAGATTGCCACGTCGCTCACTAACGTTCGCTCCTCGCAACGACGTGTCGATTGTCACTGCAAGCGATAGCGAAGCAATCTGTTATGCTTTAGTTGATAACGGTATGCTTTAATCGTTATTCCAACTGCAAAGTAGATTGCTTCGTCGTCCACGTTATGGACTCCTCGCAAAGACGTAGCCCTGTCATTGCGAGCGTATTGAAACGGAGCGAAGCAATCTCTTTTGTGTAGTCGAGGTAGTGAACATTTGAAACCTCAAGCGTTTAGCAAAGTAGATTGCTTCGTCGTCCCAATGGGACTCCTCGCAACGACTTGTGGATATTAACTTTGATAAAACGTGGCAGTGTATGGGGCCCAAAATTTTACGCTTTATGTTTGGTTAGGGATAATGTTGAACTTTCTTAATTTGATCTCATTTTCCGTTCCGTAATTTCCACTTCAATCTTATTTAGGTTATCCATGAGTCTTTGTTCAAATTTTTTTGACGAATTTGAGAGTATCATTTTTGATTTTTTACATTTAGTTGTTCAGTTCTATTAGAGCATAAACGCCATCATTTCCTAATTTTTTCTCTTAATGATTCTTAAACACTTACAACTGATATTTGAAACATAGCGAATATACAGATATTATAATTATTTTAAAATATAATAGGCAGAAGATAAATGAACGATAAGACTAACCCAAAATTTTTTAACACCATAAAAATATGTTTTTTTATTTAAAAACTGTGTTTATATTACTTGTGAATATTTGATTAGGAAGAATTTAACTCATAAAGTATTTGACTGGGAAATTGAGTAAGAAAAATAGATAATGGAATTTTTTATTATATCAATCTTTCTAAAAGTTATTTTGGAGAAAAGCCACTAAGTCATCATGTTTCCCCTACCGGTAATATTCCCCGTGATTGATAAATATATAATAAAAAATAAGAGGTAAAATTTTTGTGTTATCAATAACAAAGAAAAAACTACAAGGAGGAAAAAGTGAACATCTATGTTGGTAATCTATCGCGTGAATTAAGTGAAAATGAACTATTAGAAGCATTTCAGGCATATGGAGAAGTTTCATCGGCAAAGATTATTGTAGATAGAGATACGGGTGTTTCCAGAGGTTTTGGTTTTGTTGAAATGCCGAATAAGGAAGAAGCCGAATCAGCAATAAATGGGCTGAACGGTAAAGAGCTTAAAGGTCGTAATCTTGTTGTAAATGAAGCAAGACCACGCAGAAATAGGTACAATCGAAGCAGACGCTATTAAACCTTAAAAGTAAAAGCCCTCTTGCTAAAATCTGGCCTGAGGGCTTCTCTCTTAATAGTTCTTATTAGGAACAACGGGTAATTTTTTATTATAATCAATCTACATAATTATAATAAAGGTTCGGGGTTGTGCCGATGAAGAGGCTCATATTATTCTTAATTTGCTTTACTTTTTTATTTCTCCAGCAGGATTGGGGAGGTAGTTATCCTGATGGATGCACCTCCATAATGGTAGGCAGAAAAGCGACAGTTGATGGATCGGCCATTACTTCACATACCTGTGATAGTCATAGAAGCAGAGGTTGGCTGGATATTGTTTCACCCATGAAGCATAAAAGAACAGATATGGTGACTCTGGTAAAAAGGATAGAGTGTGAAACTACTGCCATGCCATTATATATTTATGTACCAACTGGCAAAATACCACAGGTAAAATATACACATGGTTTTATCAATACAGCCTATCCATGTATGAATGAGCATCAACTGGCTGTCGGTTAGTCGACTTTTGGAGGAAGAGAGTCATTGAAATCCGATAGTGGACTTATAGATTGTCAACATTAGCAGCTCAAAGCTGGGGAGATATGAGGCATGATCTTGAAGAAGTCTGGGTCCATTACAGAAACAATTATTGGATAATCAAAGTGATGTAGAAAAGGAAGCTATGAGATTATATAAAATTTCAAAGAAGAGGACTGTAAAATATCTGACAAACTATTCTATCAATTGGGGAAATAAAGTAGTTGAAAAAGCCTGAGAAATAGATGATTATCTATGGGCAAAGTATGATGAAAAATTTTAAGTAAATATGAAGAATGCTTATAATTAACATAATATATTGTCTTTTTTCCGTCATAAGCCTGGTACTTATTTTATTTAATCTACCCGGGACTTTTTTAATAACAATATTCTCGTTTGTAAGAGAATTAATTGATACGAATTCAGGGATCAGATGGGAACTGATTTTAATATTATTGTTTATATCTTTATTACTAGAAGGTAGCGATTATCTGATCTCAATATTTACAATAAAAAGATATGGTGGTTCAAGGGCTGGTATATGGGGAGCGATCCTAGGTGGTATTATTGGGGGTATTGTAGGTTCAGGATTTATGCCCATTATTGGTTCTCTACTCGGAGTTATTGTTTTTAGTTTCTTTGGTGCATTATTTTTTGAAATTATGAATAAACGAGAGTTAAGAAAAGCATTCAGTGCAGGTAAAGGTGCCTTTTTTAGTTTTATTTTTTCAAAAATAATAAAATTGTCTGCAGGTATAATAATGATTATTCTAACACTGGTATGGAAATAAAATAAATGCTTTAATTTTTTATCTGTAAATCTGTTTTTCTATCACGCCATCCTTAGTTATGGTAAGTTTTACAGGAATCCCATTTTCTCCAATCTTACCCAGATCCTGTCCGTTAAAATAGATTTTTACTCCAGCAGGTTTCCCAATTCTTAACATGATAGTATTTTTTGCATATAATGTTTTTGTATTTTCAGGGTAATAAATATAATCATATGGTGGATTATTATCCTTCATAATTTCTATCCAGCAGGTGTCGAGTATAACGATCCGAACCGAGAAAGAATCAATCTTTGATGTAGGCTCTGATACTGTGGGCTCAACTTTAATCTTTGTAGTATCAGTTTTTTGTGTATAGGCTGGGGTAATTAAAGTACTTTTTGAAACTGTGGTATCAGCTGGTTTTTGTTGCGCATTCTTTTGAATTGTCTGAGCTTTGTTTGTGGGTTCTGTATTCACCTTTTTTCTATCTTCTACTACCTGTTTAATTATAGTGATAAGAAAAATTATCATCAGGATTACAATAACAGTTGTAGGTATATCTATTCCAGTTTTTTCTCTCTTTCTTTCAGGTTTTTCTTTTTCCTTTTTGAGTGGTTCTTTCTTTTTGGATATCTGAACAGATTCATCTTTTTGTGATTTATATGAAACATATTCTTCGATTATTTTATCCGGATCAAAATCAAGTTCTTTAGCATATGAACGTAAGAAAAGTCGTATATAGGTCTCAGGTAAGATTGTGAAGTCGCCTTTTTCGAATGCTTCGAGGTATTTTTTATTAATTTTTGTTCTTTCAGAGATCTGGTCGAGACTCAGACCCAATTCTTCGCGTCTTTTCTTTAACTCCAGGTAAAACATTTCATTCCCTTTTTTCCGCTACAAGAAATATTATAAAATTTTGTTTTTAAAACAAAGTAATTATAAGCATCTAATTAAATTTTTTCTAACGTTATGATAAAAGTTGGGTATCGGAAAGCCCACTACATTAAAAAAACAACCATTTATTTTATCAATAAAAACAGCACTAAAATCCTGAATTCCATAGCTTCCGGCTTTATCATAAGGGGTATAATTTTTTATATAAAAATTTATTAAGTTGTCATCAATCTTTCTGAAAATTACTTCTGTTTTTTCAATTCCCTGAATGTATTTCCCATTATTACTATTAAGAATGCAATAAGCGGTATATACAAAATGTTTATCACCGCTCAGATTTTTCAACATATTGTAGGCATCCTTCTCGTTTGCAGGTTTTCCAAGTATTTTTCCATTTTTGACAACGATAGTGTCGGCTGAGATGATCCAGGCATCAGGGTGTTTTTCAATTAGACTTCTTGCTTTGTTATATGCGTGTAGGATGCATATTTTTTCAGGAACTGAAGCAATATTATTATTCTCCTGGTAATGAGGTGCGGAGATGTCAAATTCATTAATTATTATTGATAATAATTCTTTTCTCCTTGGAGATGTAGAACCCAGTATTATCTTTTTCCCATAGAAATTAAGCATAATCAGTACCCTTTGACCATTTTCCCTATGTATGTAAATGTTTTACCTTCTAAATCCTCTGCATAAATTTTATATATATAAACTCCACGAGAGATGATATCATTAAAATTATCTTTACCGTCCCATTCTATTCTGTTGAATCCTGCAGGATAAATAATACCGTCATCAATAGTTTTAATTAGCAGTCCTCTTATGGTAAATATTTTTATTTTTACGTAGCAGTCTCTGGTGTTATAAAATGTAAAGTAGGTTTTCTCACAAAAGGGATTAGGAACGTTATAAGGTTTTAGTAGTTTGAACTCTGTAACAGGATTAAATTCAAAAACTGCACTGACTTCCGACGGATTATTTGCATTGTCCCATGCCTTTATCGTCAAGGTATGAGTCCCAGGAGCTAAATTCTCGGGCATAAAAAATGTAATAGTCCCGGATGTGTCAGAATTTTGATCATATATAAAATTTTTTGTTATTATATATGTCAGGTCTTTATCCTCATCAATTGATAGTGTTATGTTATGTCCCATATAGCCAGAAATGTTTATCCCATGTTCATCGATAATTTTTATTTCAAGCGGGGAATCCGGTGTTATTATATCCCCATCGATAAAATTAGAGTTATTTAGATACAGTAAGATTCTTGGACCCGTAGAGTCAACAATATCACTTATCCCCCCATAGTATACGGGAAAATAAGAACCTGCATATTCCTCTCTATTTGTACTATCCCAGCCGAAAAATGTTATTTTTCCAGGGGTAGTTTGCCAGCTTATATCTTTTGGAATATAAAAACTTGTTTTGAAATTCGTGTTAAAATTGATTATACCCTGGAATAGTTTTTCCCCCGGTAGCATGTAACTCATAATGTGGGCAACTTTTCTCATATCATAAACTGTTCTTTGTACCATTCTATCACTATCATAAACTACGATATTTCCATTTCCATTTGGGTTATTATCTTTTATATAACCTTTTAAAGAAACTTTTGATAAGATCTTTAAAGTATCATTATCCATTTTTTCAAAATGTGCGGTTTTGTATGGCAGAGCAAGATATATAGCTGGGTCTCCGAGAAGCACGTATTTCTCATCGTTTTCACTATTTCCATTTATTATCTGTCTGGTTAGCTCTCCAATTCTAATTTTATTTGCACAGGAATCGTTAAATAATTTTGAATAAAATTTATTTACAAAATTTGCATTGGCACTTCCGTAGACACCACGGGTAGCAGAAAGTGTTGCAATAGCTCCATTGTCTGGTTGGATTACAAGAGCTTCTGCCATACAGTTTTCATAAATATCATCAAAATATCCCCAACTACATGTAGCAGCTAACCAGAACGGTAACTTCATGCCAGTATGAATTCTATTCAAATCTCGTTTCATTTCAAGTATATATTCCTGTGCCCAGACGGTAGGACTACCATGTCCCATATAGTTTATGATTGCTGTTCCGTCTTCAAGTTTTTTTAAAATATCTTCTGTAGCTGATGGTCGCTTTACTCCATAGGCGGATTCGTCAAAAATTGCAGGATATTCCTCGAGATATATTTTGTTGATATTTAAAAATTTTGGAAGAACCTTTGCTATGTGATCTTCTGAATCATAAATATGCATTGGTTCGTAGTTATTCGGTCTTGCCACATCATCTGCAACAAGAGTAATGGTACTCCTCCATATACCATAACTAGGATTCAGTATATAATTTTTGATCTTTTCGACGGCATACTCAGCTTCTTCTACCGTTCTCGCGGTAATTCTCCCTATTGATAAATCCATGTATCGATCGGTACCATTTATGTAGGTAAATCGAGCATCAGTTGAATAGGTTTGTTGAGGACTGTAAAGAAAATTGTCCGATTCGACCTGATATGTCATAATTATATTACCTTCGTTGGATTTTATCCCTCTATAATCATAAGTTCCGTCACCAAGAAGCAATACGAACTTTGGTTGTGGATCCCAGTAATTATATGCATATTGTAGAAAATAGCGAATGGCATGTGGATCAGGAATGTCTGCGTTAAATTCATGTATAATATCGCTCTGGTATACAACTTTTGTTGTTAACCTGTTTTCTTCTTGAACCAGATTTGAATGTATGTTTGCCAATTCATTGGCGGGGTTTGCGAATTCCTCAGTTGTAATAATAACGTATTCAGCACCGGGGACAGTCTCATTTCTTAATTTATTCCATTGATTCTCAGGGATGTATTCAAGTCTTACTGGTTTTTTTATTTCACTTTTATCAATTACTAGAAAATGATTTAGTTTGTTACTATAGAAAGTAAAGTAGTATTTTCTATTCTCTTTCTCAATTGGCACTTTTTTTACATTTGACCAATCTGTTATATCGTAAACCGATGGATTTGAAATATTCGTATTAAAGACAATTTTGACATTTTTATCCAATTTTTGAATCCAGAAGTCTTTTGGATTCTTAGTGATATCAAGGGAGGCGAAATATAGCCATTCGATGAAATCCAAATATGCGTTCGCTTGATGTATGTTTGATGAATATTCTATTTTGAATATATTAATTCCCTCGATGATATCATTGTTGGATAGTTTTCTATTTATAAATGAGCTGTTATAATTCCAGCATGTAAAGTTGTCAAATGAAGCTGGATTATTATTCAGGTATACGGAAAAATTATGTCTAACACTAATATCTTCGACGCGGGTTCCACCGGCAACTCTTATCCTTAGCCATCCAGTAAATGAAGGATCATCACCCGGTAGATATACAGAGAAATAGTGAGAAGTGCCGCTACCAGCGAATTTCTCGCCATACCATCTCTTTCCTGATTTCATAAAATTGGTAAAATCTTTTTCGTGGTGGATAAAAAACATTCCAGTAGCAATCATTGTGTCGATTGAAGAAGTTTCCAAGATTTGCATTCTCTTCGGATTTCCAGGATTATCCGCAATACAAAGCCAGTAAAAATTAGTATCCGAGTAGCAATTTTTTTTATATATGAGATAATATTGAGAATGCTGTGATATAGTGTATGTTCCTTTGCCATAGAATGTGAGAGAATCGCCAGGTCCAAATGTATTATCACTACTATGAATCACTATAGCATTTTCAACTAGATTTTCTGGAATATTTATTGTCGGATCTTTGGAAAGCTCACCCCCACCAGTAGAATTTGAATATAAAAAGATTCTATCATGGGATATAGGAGAGTTAATTGCATTAACCTTATGCAGTTCATCATAAGTGATTGAATATATACCGTCTTCTGTTATTGGAATCTTGATCCATTTGCCTGTTGGATAAATTGTCGGTTTGGATATGGAAAGTTTACGCCTTTTTACCCATTTGTCAATGTATTTGGAGTTGATAAATGTTCTTTTGTAGTATTCTATTTCATTTTTATTAACGGATGAGGTGTTGGATTGGGAATTTTCTGAAATTGATTCATAATCTATTTTGATTATAATTCTTCTCAGGACATTTATTTTATTATCTATTAATTTTAAACCAAATATTTTTAACGTGGTGACTGGAATATTGCCGAAATAGCCTGGTTCGTTTAAACTTACCTCACCAACTCCCTTAATAATGTTTATAATTTTATCTGAAAAAGGATATTGTCTTATCGGCTGGTAATTCGATTCTATTACTGTCATATGTGGCATCTTTAATGATGGTAGAGCTATATTCTCAGTAAAAAATGGTAGATAAAATTGATCGATCTTCTCAAGTGAACTGTTACCGATTTTAATTGCCTTGATCTTATTATTTTCGTATATGAAATCCATACTGTCTGACGAAGTAAATTCAATAACTAGATCTTTTTCCGATTCGCTTATAATACTGAATGAACCAGAATATATCAATGTAGTAGTTAGTAGTGTGCTTATTATAACTTTTATTTTAATATTTCCTCCAGGGTTTTTATTGATGTTTATTCAAAGACTCCACATATTTTAATAGCTTTTTACGTTTAATGCTAAGTTTTGATTCCTTAAATGAAGATAAGTACTAAAGATTATTCTGGTTTTTGCATGCATTCTGATATTGTTATCATGCTTTTTTCTGAATTACATATAACTATCTTATTACTTAAAGAGTGAAAGAATGGGGGGTTAATTCATGGAAAGAAACGATAATTATATAAAATTTTTAGGGACAGCTGGCGCAAGGTATGTTGTTGCAAAGCAGATAAGGGCATCAGGGGGTATATTTATAAGTTTGGGTGGTAGGAATATCTTGCTTGATCCAGGGCCGGGTAGCCTTGTAAGATGTGCAAAGTCGAAACCTACTATTGATGTTACAAAGATTAATGCCATCATCTTGACTCACGCACATATTGATCATTCAAATGATGTTAATGTGATAATTGACGCAATGACTGAGGGAGGCTTAAAAAAACGAGGACTTCTTTTCGCACCGGAGGATTGTATATCAGGCGAAAATAACATATTATTTAAATACCTAAAAAGTTATTTAAATGACATTATTATTCTGAAACCCGAAAGTACATACTTTATCGATGGAATTGAATTTGTAACGTCTATAAGACTTTTGCACTCGGTAGAGACCTATGGTATAAAGTTTCATTTCGGTGATAAAATGATCTCCTTTGTTGCGGATACCGCATATTTCCCTCAGCTTATTGATTCTTATAGAGGATCATATATGCTGATTGTAAATGTAGTACTATATGAAAAGTCCAAAGATAAAGACATAAAACATCTCTGCATAGATGACGTGTGTAAAATTATAAAAGAGATAAAACCAGAGAAGACGGTATTAACTCATTTTGGTATGACCATGATAAAAGCAAAGCCCTGGGAAGTTGCAAATATTTTAAGTAAAGAATTAGGCAGAGAAGTGATAGCAGCTAGTGACGGCATGACTATTGAAATTTGACTAAAATGTTATGGTTACAAATTTGTAATCATAACATATATGTAACAAATATTTGTATGCTTCGTCAAATTAAATGATTATTAAAAGAGGAGTAAAAATGGTACTGTTAGAGGGGAAAATTGTACGTATAGACTTAAAAGAGCAAAATGGAGTAATATTTAAAATTTCTGGCAGATTTCTGGCCTCATGTAGAACTGTCAATAAAGCTTGGGTTATTTTAGAGAAGAATATGGGTTTTTAAAAAGAGCTAATGTAATTTTGGATTGAGAAGAGAAGGTTTTATAGTTCACTGGACCTCGTTGTAATTGATGACAATTTAATTGATGAACTTGCATATCGTGCCGTTTTTGCTCCATCATGCTTTAATAATCAAATATGGAGTTTTGTTATTGTATACGAAAGTAAAAAGTTAAATGAATTGAAAGAAGCCTTATCTTCCGATAATGCATGGGCAAAAGATTCATCTGTAATAGTTGCGGTATCGTCAAAAGAGGATTATGATTGTGTATTAAAGGATAGAAAATATTATCAATTTGATATGGGTATGGCCATTGGATTTTTACTCTGTTAAGAGCAACTGACCTGGGTCTTGTAGCTCATCCTATTGCAGGATATAATCCAGATAAGGTCAGAGAAGTATTGAATATTCCATCTGATGTTGAAGTAATAACATTAATTATTATTGGTAAGCATAGTAATACAATAAAATCATCACTAAGTGAGGGACAGGTATAAGCGGAATTAAAAAGACCAGAAAGAAAAATGTTCGAAGAGATTTGTTTTAAGGATTTCTATTCGGAATAAAAATTATACTTCCTAAATAATTCTACAATCAGACAATATTCTTGCAAAGCCTTGATTTAGAAAGTAAATTTTCAGGCTTTAATAAATTGATATAGGATCAGAATGTTAACGCAGATACAGAATGGATTTGTAGAAATAATAAGATTTATTAGGGGTGAAGGTAAGCTGACAGAATCCAACATAAAGGAGTCAGTAAAGAGGATACGAAGGGTTTTAGTTGAAGCGGATGTTAATTATCAGGTAGTTAAAGATTTTATAAACAAGACCACTGAAAAAGCCTTAGGTCAGGAAGTTTTGAGGAGCTTAAATCCTGGTGAAGTTTTTACAAAGATAATTTATGACCAACTGGTCGATCTTCTTGGGGGTGAGAACAAACAGTTGCGTACTGCATCAATTCCACCTACCATTATAATGCTTATTGGTTTGCATGGCTGTGGTAAGACAACATTCGCGGGAAAGCTTGCAAGATATTTATCGAGTAAAGGAAATAAACCGGTGCTGGTTTCTACCGATATTTATAGACCTGCTGCTATCGCGCAGATAGAAAAGGTTGGTAGTCAGGCAGGGGTGCCTGTTTTTGAAGAAAAAGTTGGGGTTATTGAGAAAGTAAAAAAGGCAATATTTTACACAAGAGAGCATCACAGGGATACATTAATTATAGATACTGCGGGAAGATTGCATATCGATGAGGAGATGATGACTGAACTTGTAAAATTAAAGGATGAAATAAAACCTCATAATATTTTGTATATAGCGGATGGAATGACAGGACAGGATGCAGTTAACACAGCGAAAGAATTTAACGAACGTCTTGATATTGATGGTATTGTACTTACAAAAATGGATAGTGATGCAAGGGGTGGAGCAGCATTGTCGATTAAATACATTACTGGCAAACCTATTGTTTTTATAGGCGTTGGAGAGAAGTTAACAGATATTGAAAAATTCTATCCAGACCGATTAGCAAAGCGTATTCTGGGAATGGGTGATATTGTTGGATTGGTTGAAAAGGTTCAGTCGGTTATGGATGAAGAATATGCTAAGACACTAGAAACAAAGATAAAAAAAGAAAAGTTCACACTTAATGATTTTTTAGATCAGATAAAAAGGTTCCGCAAAATGGGTTCACTGGAAAACGTTGTACGTATGATACCTGGAATATCCAGACTAAAAATAAAGAATTTGCAGGTTAATGAAAAGGAGCTTATAAAAACCGAAGCTATTATACAATCAATGACAAAGGAGGAACGGTACAGACCTTCAATTATAGATGGCTCTCGTCGAAGAAGGATTGCTAAAGGGAGTGGAACTACGCCTGCTGATGTTAATAGAGTATTAAATCAATACTGGCAACTTGTTAAATTGACAAAAAGTTTAAAAAAGCTTAAATTCCCGTCTGATTTTTCGGGTTTTAATTTTTAGAGTGTAATATAGGAGGATAGAGTTGGCAGTAAGAATAAGGTTGCTCAGAATGGGGAAAAAGAAAAGACCTTTTTATAGGATTGTAGTTACCGATTCCAGAGTAAAACGTGATGGAAAATATATTGAAAAAATAGGTTATTATGATCCTATACCTGATCCATCAATCATAAAGATAGATAGAGAAAAAGCTATAAATTGGTTAAAAAAAGGCGCACAACCTACAGATACGGTATATAGCCTGTTTAAAAAGGAAGGCATAGCTCTGGAGTGGCATCTTATTAAAAATAATGTTGATGAGAAAACAAGAAATATAGAAATCCAGAAATGGGAAATGGCAAAGAAATTAAAAGAGGAAGCAAAAAGAAAGAAGGAAGAACCTGCGGTTGAGGAAGAAATATCTGTTGGGGAAGAATTAGAACGGGTTGAGGAATCCGAAGGTGAGAAAACTGTTATTGAGGGAAATGCGGAAGAAACTGAAAAGGAAGAGAAATTAACAGAAGCTGAAGCTAAAGAAGGGAAAATAGGAGATAAGAAATCTGAAGGAATCGAGACAGTAAAGAAAACTGAAGTATTAACTGAAGAAACTGAAAAAGAGGAACTCAATCAGGAATCGTCCGAAGACATTAAGGCAGAGGGAACCAAGGAAGATACTTCCGCTGACAATAAGAATAAAGAGGCTGAAGGACAGTAAAATAGAGGTTTTACTAATTGTATTTTTTTATTATATTAACAAATGTTATGAGTAGAACAAGGATAATGAGACGAGAAACCAGTTGTAAGGAGAGGTAGCATGAAGGATTTTGTTGAGTACATCGTAAAAAAATTAGTTGATCGTCCAGATCAGGTAAAGGTCTCTCAGATTGATAGTGAGAGAACTGTAATTCTTGAGTTATCAGTTGATCCAGCTGATTTGGGAAAGGTTATCGGGAAGAATGGTAGGACAGCTAAGGCATTACGTACTATTATTACCGCAGTCGCTGCGAAACAGGGACAGAAACGGGCTATTCTTGAAATTCTTGAGTAAAAGCTTTAGGAGATGCATGAGAGAAACTATTTATTCCCCATAGGTATAATTTCTAGGCCTAAAGGGCTTAGAGGGGAATTAATAGTTTCTCTAACATCCACTCACCATTATATTTATGACATTGGCGATGTAGTGTGGTTGGGAAATAACCCTAACCACCTACATCAGTGGAAAATTGAATATTTTAAAATAAATGGTAGAAAAGGATATTTGAAATTAAAAGATGTTAATAATGTGGCAGAGGCAGAGTATTTTAGGAATATTGGTGTTTATTTCCCGATTGTTGACGGTAAAGAATTTGAGTATCTAAAAACGAAAGGTTTCAATGTTGTAGATATTAAAACCGGCGAAAATCTGGGTAAGATCGTGGATTTCTTATTGAATACTCCACAGATACAATTAGTAGTTGAGAAAGATAAAAAGGAATATTTTATCCCATGTGTGAATGAAATTGTGGTTAGGATAAACTTCAAAAAGCAGATAGTTTTAGTTAATAAATTTGAAGGTTTAATGTGAAAATGAAAATATATATATTAACAGCATTTCCTGAAATATTTAAAGCATGTCTTAATATAAGTATGTTTAAAAAAGCACACGAGAGAGCCGGTGTTGAATATTTAGTTATGAATCTAAGAGATTTTTCTACTAACAAACATAAACAAATTGATGATACTCCTTATGGTGGAGGCTCGGGTATGGTATTGAAACCCGAGCCATTTTTTTTTGCCTATGATTACATAATAAAAGAGAATCCTGATAGGAAATTTCGAGTCATTTATCCAACGCCTCAGGGGAAAGTTTTTAACACTGAAATTGCAAAAAATCTTGCTAGAGAAGATATTCTGGTATTCTTTTGTGGGCATTATAAAGGAGTGGATGAAAGAGTTATTCAATCACTTGTAACTGATGAGATAAGTATTGGTGATTATGTGTTAACCGGAGGTGAGCTACCAACACTGATTATTATAGATACTTTAATAAGACACATCCCCGGGGTTTTGCATAGTTATGAGTCGGCTGAAAGCGATTCATTTGAGGATAGTTTGCTTGAAGGTCCAGTTTATACTAAACCTGCAGAGTTTCGAGGACTAAGGGTTCCTGAGGTTTTACTTTCTGGCAATCATGAATTGATAAATAAATGGAGATATGAACAGCGATTGAAAAGAACAAAAGAGAGAAGGAAAGATTTAATTGAAAAAATTGAAAAGGAACAAAAGTAGCTGGAGGTTAACATGGATAAATTAACAGCTGCAGTGGCAGATCAGCTAAGAACGGATATCCCAAATTTTAAAGCAGGGGATACAATAGCTGTTGATTATAAAATAGTTGAAGGAGAAAAAGAAAGAATGCAAAGATTTAAAGGGGTAGTAATATCAAAAAGGGGTGGTGGTCTAAACGCTACCTTTACCGTTAGAAAAATTTCCGGCGGTATAGGTGTCGAAAGAATTTTTCCCCTCCACTCCCCAAATATTATAAAAATAGAGAAATTAATGGAAGGTCGAGTAAGAAGAGCAAAGCTCTATTATCTCAGGAAACTTACTGGTAAGGCAGCGAGAATTAAAGAAAAGTTTCCAAAGAAAACATCGAAATAATAAACCTAGCTATAAAAAATTTCTAAATAAATGGGAAAATTTGGACATTACGAGAAGAAGGCTATTTTATTTACTGGTCTGGCACACTCCTTTCATCATATTGGAATGTTACTTTTCCCTCCTGTATTAGTGGCTGTAAAGAAAGATCTCAATGTCTCTATATTCATTTTAAGTGTGATTTACACAATATCTGGATTTTGCAATGGTCTTGGTGCGCTTCCTTCTGGCATTCTGATTGATAGACTTGGTACGAAGAGGCCTCTGATTCTGAATCTTGTGGGAGTAAGTATCGGGGCAATTTTGATATTTCTTTCCCGCGATATTTATTCATTAGCAGTTGGTCTGGCGATATTGGGGCTTTTTTCCAGCCTTTATCATCCAGCAGGATTGACGCTAATATCTCACACGGTGAAAGAAAGAACACACGCCCTTGGTTTTCATGGCATAGCTGGTAGCTTAGGTCTTGCTTTTGGTCCTTTATTTTCTGGTTTTGTTGCTAGCTTTTTTAGCTGGAGAACTGTTTTTCTAATATTTGGGCTGGCTGGCTTTGCCCTGACATTTATGGTTCAAATGTTTTTAAAAGAATATGAAATTCATGAGGGTAAAAACAGGATAGTTCAAACTAATGCCACCTTAAGGAGCACTTTAATTTTCTTTTTCATGATATCAATTTTATATGGTATGGCTTATGCTGGTTTCACCACATTCATTCCTATCCATTTTTCTGAAAATGCGAAGAAAATATTATCGAATACTGGTTATATCATCCGAGGTGGTGTGCTTACATCCATTGTACTGCTTGCTGGTGTTTTAGGGCAGTATCTCGGTGGCATAATTGGGAGTAGGAAAAAGCTGGAAGTAACTTTATTTTTTATAATCCTCCTTAATATACCACTATTGATATTGATGACTTTATCGAAAAATTGGATGTTACTCATAATTACGATTTTATTTGGAATCGTCCATTTTGCTTACCAACCAGTTCAGAACAGCCTTCTCGCCGAATATACAAGTCACAAAAGAAGAGGTACGTGGTATGGCGTTCAATCTTTTCTGGCATTCGGTGTGGGCAGCTCTGCCTCTGCAATTTCTGGCTACATAACGGATTTGCTATCAGTAAGATGGGTATTTATAACTATGGGTCTGATTTTAATCCCTGCTTTGATATCTGTGATAATTTTGTATTTTATGGACAGGAATAGAGTAAATGAAAACAGATGAGGAAAAACTTTTTATATTATACCTTCTGTTGAAAAAGTAGAACAGCTACTTAGTTTTAAAAAGCCTAGAAAAATATTCAACACGGATTGCAAAAAAGAGGTGTTAGGCTAATTGAGTTCCGCACGAATGATTGCAAAAATACTATTAATGAAAGTAACAGTACAATTTTATTCCTGCATATTTCATATTTATATTACAAGGTTATCGAGCCTGCTAATAAAATCGCAATGTAGGAAGATTTACCCATTTATAGGGGATACCGATTGTTGTATTAGATACTGGTGATCTATTCTACCCTGGGCTGATCAATCTACTTTATGAACCATTTCAACAAGAAATTACACCAATTAAAGTGGATATCACAACATTTAAGGATGAAAAGAAGAAGTGATTTTATATTGTTGAATAATTATAATTGTCCGTCTTTTTCCTTTTCCAGACGTGATAGTCTATCGAGTCTTATTGCGTCTTTTACTGAGAATATACAGAAAACAATAATGAAAATTGTACTAATCAGAATACCACCTAAATCAGCAACGGTCATTTCCAGTTGCTCACCAAACTTTATTGTCGGGTTAAATCCAATCAGTACAAAATTTATTAGAGCTATACCAATTCTGACTTCTGTAGGACCTATTTTATTGAATGATATCCTGAAAATACCCTCAGTATAAGAACCGACATGGGCATATATATTAAGTAAAAGATAGCCAATTGTAATGAATAGTGCTATTTCCAGTTTCATCAGAGGTGAGAAACCTATACCAATTGTTACCACAGCAGTTGTAAAGGCATCACAGATATGATCAACAAAGTAGCCATATTGCTCTCTCTCCTGATGTCTTACACGTGCAAGTGTGCCATCAAGACTATCTGCATACCAGTGTATTAGTAGACCCAAGTTACTGAGTAAAAGCCACCAGCTGGATTTCAATGTCAAAATATAGCCGGCTGCTATTATGAAGCCTGAAATAATTCCGAGAATTGTCAAATGGTCTGGCTTGATCCATTCAGGTAGTGCGGCTGCCATTTTGGGAAGAACGCGACGTTCCCATGGTCCAGTTAGGGTATCTATTACCCTTTTTGCTTTTTTGTTATTATCCATGCTAAACCTGCCGTTTATTCAATTCAATTTTTGGCTTTATGATGATGCGCTATTGATTTTCTGAAAATAATAAACTCATTTATAAGGAACTTGAAAATAGGACCTGCTGACATACCAATTATTCCAGCTAACATATAATGTACACCTAGGAATTTGTTAAGAGAATAAAGAGTACTGAGATTGATTGCAAAGTCGACAGATGCTGTCAGAATGTTGTATTTATAGAGTCTTTTTAAAAAGTCACTAAGTGTGAAATGGACACGGTCGTTCCAGGTTATAAAATAGTGCCAGGTAAAGTTATGTAATATGGCAAGCTCAATTGCAAGAGCACCAGAGATTGAAATTGGGAGATCAAGTTGACCGTGAAATAACCATAATGAGCCAAGATTGACAAAGGTTCCTAACCATGCTACGAACTGAAATCTGATTATATTCTTTAGTTTCATAATAAGTCTCCGTGATAGATTAGTAGATTTTTTAAATAAAAACAAAAATTTTTTGTAATATTCGAATGGCATTATGAATTGCTGATGGGAAAAGTAATTAAAGAGATATATAGCAAATCAATATTGAGCAGAACAGGTATAGGTGGGATAGATTTTGTGATCAATCCCTATGTGGGCTGTAGTCATGGATGCAGGTATTGCTATGCACGTTTTATGAAAAGAATTACAAACCATAAAGAAAACTGGGGTGATTTTGTTGATGTGAAAATTAATGCTCCAGAACTTTTAAATTACAGTAGAGTTGATTTGGAAGGAAAAACAATTACATTGAGTTCTGTTACTGATCCATATCAAGCTATTGAGAAAAGATATTGTATAACGAGGAAAATTTTGGAAGCTCTTTCTTCTAAAAAACCAATTCTTGAAATATTGACAAAATCTTCACTCATTTTGAGGGATGTTGAATTAATTAAAAAATTTGATGATGCAACAGTTGTGTTTTCAATCTCAATAGATGATGAAAGATTGAGATGTCAACTTGAACCATCGCATTTGACTTTTGAATCGAGAATAAATGCCTTAAAAATGATTCGTAAAAATAAAATTCACACTGTGTTATTTATTTCTCCAATTATCCCCGCAGTTACAAACTGGAAACGAATAATAGAAAATACAAAATATTTTGTTGATGAATTCTGGTTTGAAAATCTGAACCCCTACCCATCAATTAGAAACAATATTAAGTTCTTTATAAAGAAAAATTTTCCAGAATTATTGGGACTGTATGAAGAGCTTTTTTGTGGGTTTACAAATTACTGGGAACTATTGTATGATGAGATAGATAGCTATTGCAGAAAAAATAGGCTTAATTTTGAAATATACTTTCATTATTAAGGTTTGCAGGTAGGTAAGTTTGTTATGGTATGTCGTCATATAAGATAATAGATTAGAAGTAATTTAATAATATATATACGAAACTGGTAAGACGGTATTAATTTGAATTTTC
Source organism: Candidatus Neomarinimicrobiota bacterium (assembly GCA_017656425.1). Taxonomy (NCBI): domain Bacteria; kingdom Pseudomonadati; phylum Fidelibacterota; species Fidelibacterota bacterium. The sequence goes on from JACDNV010000004.1 coordinate 188,794, forward strand.
CTCTTTAATGATTAATTGTTCAAAACAATATTTAATAATGATAATGATGTTTCTAAATGAATTTATTTGTTCGGCAAAGCTAATATAATTCTGTTGGAATTGCGAAGCATAAATAATAAGGGTATCACTGCTTAATTCTATTTCTTCTGAGTTGATCTGGCAAAAATTTTTCTATACACTATCCATGATTTTCAGGAATAGAAGCATAATCTTATCAACTTGATTTTTATTTATCCAGTAATGCTAACATTTAAAAAAATCCACTCAAAAGTCTGAAAATGCCGTTCCGCTATATAATCATTTCTTCTGAAAAATTTCAATGTAAGGTTTATCACTTACTTATTGCTCATATTCGTTGACATGATGCTTGACGCAATAGTTAATGTAAAAGTTGAACATACCAGAGTAGGCCAGTTCGCAAAAACCAATATATTTGTGAAGATCGAATGATGATGAATTACACCGCAAGTTAGCGAATAAATTGAAATTATAGACTGGACAGAAGTGTCTCTGAAGTTTTTCAAAAACTCAGAAGTTTTAAAGGAGATGGGGGATCGGAGGCGACGATTCGACATATTTAGAAAGAAAAATTATACTCAAAACGAAACATCACCCCCAGAATCAGATAAGATTGCCACGCTCGCTTACGCTCGCTCGCAATGACGGAAGATAATCCACATACACTTGCAACCATATCTGAGAATTAGTATATTTAAGTTGCATTAACTATTGAGGTTGAAATGCCTGTTGTAACCGCTAAAAAGCCTCTAAGAGATAAACTCGGAGACGATGGTGTAGAAGCACTAATCGAGCTTATAAACGAAGCTCAAAAAGAAACTAAAAATGACGTGATCAATTTCGCTGAGGAAAAATTTGAAAAAAGATTATCAGAAGAGCTTGCTAAGGTTAAAATTGAAATTGCCGAAGTTAAATCTGAGATAATCAAGTGGATGTTCATATTCTGGATCGGACAGATAGGGGCTATTCTTGGAATACTCTTTGCTTTCTTTAAAAGTTAAATTAGGATTTAAGTTAAGAAAGTTC